>CANQAS010000015.1 GCA_947589535.1 uncultured Bacilli bacterium
TTACCTTTTTCGTGAGCTTTTTCTAATTCTCCCACATCATCATATGAACCTAATATGGTGACGCTTGTTCCAGCTGGGCCCGTTGCTCCCATTGGACCAGTTTCTCCTGGTACTCCTGGAATGCCTTGTGGTCCTTGTGGGCCTTCATTACCTGGAACCCCTTGTGGTCCAGTAGGTCCAATAGGTCCTTGCGGTCCTTCTTCACCTTGAATACCTTGTAATCCAGTCTGTCCCTGTGGTCCTCTTATTGTTCCGATATCTAGCCATGAATCATCGTCATCAGACCATATATATAAATCTTCCCCTACAACGTAAGCATCAACAGGATTTCCAACAGGATGAACATTTTCTAAATCATCTAAGGTATCATACGCACCTTTTATCGTAACTCCTATACCAATTTGTCCTTGCGGCCCGGTAGGTCCAGTAGGACCAGTTGGCCCTTCTATACCACTAAGAAATCTATAACAACAATGTTTTTGTTTTTTTATTTCACAAATTGCATTGTTCACGATATTACCCTCATAATTATTACTACTCATTTTTTCACCCCTTTCACTTTATAATATGAATCTTTTATTCATGCTCTTATTATGTTTGCTTCCCTTTTATTTTATAAATAAGTTAAAAATAAAGTGGTGTAGATTTTTTACACCACTTATTGTTATCGGAAATAATGTTTAAACTTAGCTTATTTTCTTTACCGTAAGAGCAGCAGGTACGCTATCTGAAGTACTATTTAAAGTAACCGTACCAGCTCCTGCGGTTGATGAAATTGCCATATCAACGGTATCGCCAGCTACTAAAGTTGTAATTACGTTTCCAGTATAATTTAAAGTATCTCCTGCTCCTAAAGAAACCGCTTCAATCGTAGAAGTTATGTTTTCATCGGCGTTTCTTACTGCTAAAGTAACCGTACCAGCATTAGATGATGTTAATATTGCGTTATAAGTTATCTCATAATCACCAGGTTCGGTAATTGTGATTTCATTGGTACCATAAGTAACAGAAGAATTAGGCATTTCTTCTCCTAGTGTTACTTGCTGAGGATTAGTATCTGTTATATTAAGTGTTTGAGTAGCATTAGCATATAGTCCTCCGTATGCTTGTAAAACAGCTCCAGTTGGTCCAGTAGGACCAGCAGGTATGGTAAGATCTAACGTGAAGTTTGGAGCCTCACCAGTTATTTCTGCAGCAGCTTCGGTATCAGGAGCACCTGTTGTAACTTCCCCAATTGCTAGGGTAGGAGCTGCTCCAGTTGGTCCAGTTGGCCCGGTAGGTCCAGTAGGACCAGTAGGACCAGTAGGTCCGGTTGGCCCAGTTGTTCCAACAACGAATCTAACATTATCAGCATTTTGTCTATCTCTTAAGAAATTACATACAATGCTACTAGACTGGCAGTTGCAGTTATTATTTTGATTATTGTTGTTTTTCATTTTTTTCCTCCTTTCGATATATACTATGAACCGAATTTTTTTTGACTTATTATGTTTGTTGCATATTCTTTTAAAATGTGCTATTATCTAGTTGCTTATTTTAAAGGAGAAAATCTATGAAAGAAATAATAGTAGATACTTTGTTAGACGTTTTAAAATTATTACCATTTTTATTTGTTGCGTTTTTAATAATGGAATATATTGAACATAAAATTAGCGAAAAAAGTAAAAGTAAAATTTCTAAATCAGGCAAGTTTGGACCTTTTTTTGGAAGTTTATTAGGAGCCATACCACAATGTGGATTTTCTGTTATGGCTACTAATCTTTATGCTACTAGAATAATAACAATTGGAACACTTATATCCATTTTTTTGTCTACGTCTGATGAAATGCTTCCAATACTTATATCAAATGGTGCAAAAGCAGGTGTTATATTTAAGATATTATTAATAAAGATTTTAATTGGAATGGTAATTGGTTTTTTAATTGATTTTATTTTAAGAAAGAAAAACGAAAGTAAGAAAAATTATGAAATAAAAGATTTTTGTTTAGATCATCATTGTGATTGCGAGCATAGTATTTGGAAATCTACCATTAAGCATACTATTAATATAATTTTATTCGTAATGGTAATAACTTTTTTGTTAAATATAGGATTTTATTATTTAGGCAAGGAGAATATAGGAAGACTGTTTTTGAAAGATAGTTTCATAGGCCCCTTTATTTCTTCATTAATTGGATTAATTCCTAATTGTGCCTCAAGCGTTATATTAACAGAGTTATATTTAAACAATGTTGTGTCATTAGCATCATGTATATCAGGATTACTTACTGGTAGTGGAGTTGCTTTGTTAGTGTTATTTAAGGTTAATAAAAATAAAAAAGAAAATGGAATTATAGTTTTGACTTTATATTTAATAGGTGCTCTATCAGGAGTTTTAATACAAATTGTTGAGTCACTTTTATAACTTATAAAATAATAAAAAAATATATAAAAACACTTTGTTAACAAAACAAAGTGTTTTTTTCTAAATCGATTAAAAAATTATTTTATATTATATTTATAATACATATCTACTCTATTAGGTAATGCTCTTGCTTTAATAGCAGTTTCTTCATTGAAAAGAAGTTCTTGTTTTATACCAAAGGCTTTAGCGATAAGATCAATGTTTTTACACGTAAGGTTAGCATCCCCGTTTTCAATTGTACTTATGTATGCCATTTTGAACTTGGTTTTATTCGCAAATTGTTCTTGTGTAATATTTCTTTGATATCTATACCACTTCATGTTTAAGCCTACCAATTCCATTGCACTCATAATTATTCCTCCTAAGTTTATTTATATACAAATTATAAAGATTTATTATAAACTTTTGAATTCCTTTACATCTTAACAACATTTAAATTGTTAAGATATATTGTAATAATTGCGTTTTTATGCTATATTTATGGTGTAAATGTTTTATGAAAGGAGGTTAGTAAATGATTCTTTCAACGACGAGCTATCTTGAGGGAAAAAAGGTGAAAGAATATCGAGGAGTGGTTTTTGGTGAAGCAATTATTGGAATTGACTTTATAAAAGATTTTACTGCAAGTATAACTAATTTTATTGGTGGTAGAGCAGAAGAATACGAACAAGAACTAATTAATGCAAGAGCACAGGCAATAAATGAAATGATTATTCGTGCAGAAAAAGTGGGCGCAAATTGCTTGTTGGGGGTAAAAATTGATATTGATTCAATTAGTATAGGAGAGAAAAATGGACTTATGCTAATGGTATCTGCTAGTGCAACAGCTGCAGTAATGGAACAGGAGAGTAAATAATGAATAAAAATGGAGAATACGTTGGTGTAGATGAAAAATACATACCAGAAGAAGAACGTTATGTTGATAATACGTTAAATGGTGAAATTAAGGAGACAATAAGAGATGGAGTAAGATCCGCTAAAAATTATATTTCAAAAGAAGAAAATAAAGAAAAAATAAAAAACGCAGGTAAAAAAGCTTTAAAGGTAGGTAAAGGTATTGCAGTAGGATATATTGCATTTTGGGTATTTTGCGTAAGTTTAGCTTTAATTGCCTTTATAGCTATATTTATATCATCTTTTAGTACTTCTAATCGCATAAAAAAGCAAACTACTGAAACCTTTAATAAAATAGAAAGACATCTTGATGACACAATTGATAGTAACTTAAATTAAAAACGTGTAAACTTATTATAAAACTTGTTAAGATATATTGTAATAATATACTATTTGTTTTATAATATGTATTAGAAAGGAGTAACGTTATATGCAGGAAAAAAGAAAATTACCTTTGCCTTTAGTAATTTTAATAGTAGGTTTAATAATAGGAGCTTTGTTAGCAATATTTGGCGTTTATAAACAACAAAACGCGAAGAAAATAAATGAAAAACGATATAAAGAGGCATATAAACTATCACAAGAAAAAATAGATGCTGCGAACAAAAGGTATTCTGAAATAGAAAATCAGCTATCTTCTTTTAACTCACAGTATGAATCTAAAAAGCAAGAGTGTGATTCCCTTAATATGAGTGATTCAAATTGGTTTGCTAACAAAAATAAGTGTGAAAGAGAAGCTTCTAGTATTGATTCTAAAATTACTGAGTTAGAAATGGAACAATTTAAATTAAAAAATGGTAATTATTCAGTAACTTATGAAAATGTAAAACCAATGTCTTATCAAATATTCTATATAATAGGAGCATCTGTTTTTGGACTTTCGTTATTGGGATCATTTATAATTTATTTAGTAAAAGGTAAAAAAACATATAATTAGTTAAAAGGAGCTTTAAATAGCTCTTTTTTTATTTTAGTTTCTTTGCTTTATAAATTTATTAATTAATATTATATGTGTTATAATTATAAAGGAGATGATGAATATGAAAAAGCCTTTAGTATTATGTATATTAGATGGATGTGGTGTTAGAGAAGAAGCGGATGGTAATGCTTTTAAAAATGCTAATAAACCAACTATTGACATGTTAATGAAAAAGTATCCTAATTGTATATTACAAGCAAGTGGACCTTCAGTTGGACTTCCTGAAGGGCAAATGGGAACTAGTGAAGTAGGCCATATGAATTTAGGGTCAGGAAGAGTAGCATTACAACCACTTCAAGCAATTACAAAATCTATAGATGATGGTACTTTATTTCAAAACAAAAATATTTTGGAAGTATTAGATCACGTTAAGAATAATAATTCTAATTTACATATTATGGGATTATTAAGTGATGGAGGGGTTCACTCACATATTAATCATTTATTAGCATTACTTGATATGTGCAAAAAAGAAAATGTCAATAATGTATATATACATGCATTTTTAGATGGTAGAGATACTTATGAAAAAAGTGCTATTAAATATTTGAATATATTAAATAAGAAAATAGAAGAATTAGGAATAGGAAAGATAGCAACTATATCAGGCAGATATTATGCAATGGATAGAGATAATAATTTTGATAGATTAAAGTTATCTTATGATGCAATGGTATATGGTGAAGGCCCAACTTATAATAATTATAAGGATTTAGTAGATAAAAATTATAGTGAAGGAATTTATGATGAGTTTATAGTACCGGGAATAATTGATAATATGCCTATTAATGATAATGATGGTATTATTTCATTTAATTTTAGAAAGGATCGTTTAAGAGAATTATTTACGTGTTTAAGTAATCCATCTGCTTATGAATCTATGGCAAAAGAAAAGGGTATGATAATAAAGCACTATGATAACATCAAAACATTAACTATGTTTCCTGTTACTGAAACAGTATTAGCAAAACACGCATTTAATGACTTAAACTTAAAAAATATATTAGTTGATTATTTACACGAAAATGGACTTAGTCAGCTAAGAATATCAGAAACTGAGAAATTTCCTCATGTTACGTTCTTCTTTGATGGCGGAAGAGAAGTAGAATATGATGATATGAAAAAAATAATCATACCATCACCTAAGGTTGCAACGTATGATTTAAAACCTGAGATGAGTGTATATGAAGTTACTGATAATTTCTTAAGGGAAGTAGGAAACTTTGATGTTACGATTATGAATTTAGCTAATGGTGATATGGTTGGACATACTGGAGTTTATGAGGCTGCTAAAAAAGCAGTTGAAGATATGGATAAGTGTTTATCTAAAATATATGATAAAGTAATGGAACTTAATGGTATTTTAATAATAATAGCAGATCATGGTAATTGTGATGTTATGTGGGATGAAAATCATAATCCTATAACTTCTCATTCAACTAATCCTGTTCCATGCATTATAACAAAGCAAGGTATCGAATTAAATGATGGCAAACTAGCTGATATAGCACCAACTATGTTAGATTTACTTGGTATTAAAAAGCCTTGCGAGATGACAGGAACTAGCTTGATAAAACACTAATTGACAATATGTTTATCAATTGTTATACTTACTAAAGTAGGAAGGAGTATATATGGCAAATAAAAAAAATATTAAAAAGACAGTATCTAAAAAACAAAAGACTAGTAAAAAAAATAATAAGAAAAATAATAAAAAAATCCCTTTAATTATAATATCAATTTCTATTATTATAATTCTAGTGATAATTTCTAGCATCTTTATTATTAAGAGTAAAAAATTAACTTGTGCCAAGGTAGTTTCAGAAAATGGTTTTAAAATAAATAGTAAAGTTATTTTTAAACTTAATAATAAAAAGATAGATAGTATAAATTTAACAAGAACCATTAGCGTTGTAGATTCTAATACATCGATAAACTATTTACCAATGATAAAAAGTTCTTTAGATGATATATATAAAGAAGATAATTATTCTAATTCTTTAGATGATAAAAAAATAACAATTAACTTGTTATATAATAAAAATAAAAAATATATAATAGATAACATATTCATTGAAAAAGAAGATGAGGGAATTAGTTTTAACGTAGTAAAAAATGATATAAATGGTAATTATGCTACTTTTGACTTATCAAAAGTTTACACTAAAGATAGTATTAAAAAAATACTAAAAAGAGCAAACTATACATGTAACTAAAAAAAACCTTGATTTATTTCTAATAATATAGTATTCTAATAATGGAAGTACACAAACTTCCCTTATTGCTTAAGGACATGTTTTACCCATCATGTCCTTTTATTTGTATCAGTGTTTGATGTTTTTTAAAAGAAATAGAAAAAGCATGTTATAATAAGAATAAAGAAAGGATTCAAATATGAAAAAAATATTTAATTTTTTAATAACTATATGCATTTTTGTATTAATTAGCTTGTTATGTGTTAGCTTCTGTGCAAAAGAAATTATTATAAATACATTATCTAAGGAAATTGTTAGAAAAGAAATATCTAGTAAAGTTGTAGATTATGCTAAAGAATATTATGATGATATTGATTATGATACCCTAGAAAAGTTAGAAACTGGTATTGGTAATAATGAAAATATAGATAAAATAACAGAGAAATACTTTGATAATATAGCTGAGTCTATTACTAAAGATAGTGAAATAAAACTACCTGATACAAAGGATGAATTACTTGATTTAATAAATCAAAATGAATATATATTAGAGGAAAATGGTATAGAAATAACAAATGAAGAAAAAGATAAAATAGTTGAAGAATTAACTAGTGATGGAAAACTGGATAAGATTTATGAAAACGTTGTAGTAAATATAAAAAGTGATATTTCTAATGAAGAAAAAAACGCTATAGACTTATATAATAAAATAACTACTAATACCTTTAGATGGCTTGTTATAAGTATAATTGTTATACTAGTTTTAATTATAGCATTAATTAAGAAATCATTTTATAAGTGGACTTATAACTTAGCTATTTCATTTGGTCTATCAGGAGTTTTAATTACACTTTTAATTCCCCCTGTAATGGATATCATATCAAATGATTTAACTAGTGGAGTTTTAGGTAGCCCACTAGATATAAATATTAATTCTCTTACTAATTTAGGTTATATATGCTTTGCGTTATGTGCGGTTTTAATAATAATTTATTTAATAGGAAATAAAATTACAAAATATAACTCAAAAAAGTATGATTACTAAAAAATGGCATTAAATTGCTATTTTTTTATTATGTTATTTTGTTTTAGTAAAATCTTTGCTTTTTTGAATAAAAATTATATATTTACATAAAATAAAATAGAAATTGAATAGTTAGCACTCACAGTTGACAAGTGCTAATTAAAGTGGTATAATACGTATAGAAAGGAAGATGATTAGTATGAATTTAATACCAAGAGGATTTTTTACGAATGATATATTTGATGATTTTATGCCTGCAAAAGAAAATAACATGAAATGTGATATCTATGAAAAGGATGGTAATTATCATATAGAAATGGATGTTCCTGGCTTTGATAAAAGCGATATAAAAGTAGAAGCCAATAAAGATTATTTAACAATAACTGCTGAAAAATCAAATGAAAAAAACGATGATGATAATGAAAAAAATTATATTCATCGTGAAAGAACATATGGTAAATATCAAAGATCATTTTATTTGCAAGGTTTAGATTCTGAAAAAATTGATGCAGAATTTAATAATGGTGTATTAAAAATTATCGTTCCTAAAAAAGAAGAAAATGAAGATAAGAAATATATAGAAATAAAATAAAAGCACGACAAGTGCTTTTTATTATTAAATAAATGTAATTTAAAAATTTAAATAATTGATTTCATTAATGGTATATGCTAAAATTAATTAAGATTGGGAGCATCGTTATATGGAAGATATAATTAATGAAATAGTAGAAGAAGTAAAAGAAAAGGGTCAGGATTGGTCTAAATTATTAAAAATAAGATATGTTTATATAGAATTATGTAAAAGATTACAAAGGAATACTGACTTTTTCTTGTCGTTATATAATAAACTTGGATCTTTTAACTTCTCTGAAGAGGAGTTAAAGGAAATATATGATTATAAGGTTTTTAAAAAAGGTTCTTATTATCAAGTAATATGTAAAAGTGCTGCTATTGCTTTAGTAACTATATTAAATAAGTTATTAATAAAATGTAAAATTATTGAAACTGAGAAATTTGAACAACATGATACTTTTGAATTACATCACTTTTTTGTGGTAGCAAGTGATGATGAGTATAATTATTTTTTAACTCCTATACCTGATTTTCCAAACGTTCAAAATAATTTTAAAACCCAGTCTTTTGCGTCATATATACCATATGAAACAACAACGAAATATGGTACAAAAACTAAGTATTATAAAGGACCTAAAATTGATCATAAAGAATTATCGGAAGAAGAAATAAGAGCATTAGATGAAAAGTTAGGTTATATAAAATCTTATTATAAAAAAAATGAAAAATCAGATTGGGAGTTATTATATGATGATTTTGTTATTGAAATTTTAAAGAGCAATTTTTCTACCAATAAAGGATATTATAAAATAAAACAAGAAGAAATACCCTTTTATAAAGATTTGATGCTTGCTTGTATTGATAAAGATTATATTATGAAAAAAATAAACAAGCAGGTTTTAGAATGTTATGATGATAATAGTGTTGTATTTATTGAAGCTGAAAAATTATTTAAACAAATATCAAATGGTATTAATAATTATGAGGATTTGATTAATTATAGAAAATTAGTCAATTATTTTCTCTCATCTTTAAGTAATGATAATGCTACTCTTTATTGTGAATTTTTAGATGATTTTACAATATTTAATTTGAAAAATATTAAACCTAATGAAATAAAAAACATTATTGATATTTATATTAATAAGTATAATATTAATGATAAACAAATAAATGGTATTTCTAATAATATTATAAAGGAAATAAATAATTTCTGCTCGACTGAAGATGTAACTAAAGATATGTTAGATAGGTTCAAATTTAGATTTGATGAAAAAGTTCATAAATTGGCAGCGTTTATTGATTCAAAGATTTCTAAAAAAGATAGAGAAAATGATATGATAAATAAAAAGTATGAAAGTTATGTAGAATACGTAACTGAAAAGTTCAGAACTTTATTTCCTATGATATTTGATTGTAATAATGGAACTACAGATTTTAATACTCTTGGATATAGTGAACAAAAAAACATTATGGACAGAATTATAATTAATATATTTAATACTAGTAAAAGTGATTTTTATTTTGAAGGCTTTGAATATAATGAATATTATCCACCAATATACAATATAATTAATACTTTTCCTATAAAGTCAAATGAGAATGGAGAATATTCAATAATATTTATTATTGAAAACGTAATAAATGGTAAAACAGTATCATTTTTCTATGATTTAAGAAAAAATAAATTTAAAGAGTGTGGAATAATAGAGTTTGCTTATTTGATTAGAGAAAAATACACGGTTGCTAGTAACAGGTTCAAAATTAATAAAATGACAGATATAGAAAAATTAGAAAACCCTTTAAAAAAATAGTATGAATATTCGTTCATACTATTTTTATAAACATTTTTCTTTTATTATTTCTAAATCATAATCATCTAGATTTTTAAGCCTTGTATCTCCAAAAGGAATATTTTCTTGATTGGCTCCTTCATATCTTATATTATTAGAGGCTTCTTCTAATGATTCATTAGTTACTAACTTACTATAAAAATCTTTTAATAAAGTTTTAAAATTTCCTAAGTCTGGTTTATCGTGAAGAATATAATTGATATTATCAGTTATAAATTCGGTTGGTTTAATAATTTTATATATGTTTGTGTATTTGTGTTGCTGAGTTAAAAGATAGCATATAGATTCTTCTTTTTCATCTTTTATTTCGAATATAAATGAATCATCAAATACTTTACTACTGAATCTCAATACTTCTGTTTCATTTATTGTCATAAGGAACCTCTTTCATTTATTTAATTCTATAATATTAGTATTAAAAAGTCAAATGATGCTTAGATTTATGTAGTTTATGTATTTTTTTTGCAATATTTTTGTATTTATGATAAAATAACACTTATAGTAGTATTTAGTAGTAAGAATATAAAACAAGGGTGGTTTTGATGACTAAAAAAGAAAAACAATTAGAAAAAAAGAAAAAAATAAAACAAGAACAAGAAGAATTAAAACAAAGAAGACAAGATAGAATTAATAAAGGTCTTCCAGCTGAAGAGTTGGAGACCATAGGAAAAAATTTACATTTGCATAATGTGTTGTATAATGTTATGAAAGTTTTTAATACTTTAAGTGGTTATAAGAAAGACTTCTATTACGAAAATGAAGATGAAATTAAAAATGAAAAAAAATTTATAAAGAAAACAGTAGAAAAAATCAAAAAAAGTTTTAAGAAAACATTTTATAAAAAAACGTTTAAAAACTTCATAAAGAACCAATATAAGGAACATCCTGAATACAAAGATCGAACTATAATAGTTGCACCTAACCACGTTAGAATGCAAGATATTGCAATAGAGATGGATGCAATTCCATTACATATGGTTTTGTTATCTGGAGATTTCGAAAACGTTCATCCTGATATTTCTGGTAAATTATTAGAACTTAATGGCACTACATATTTTGATATGGATAATCCCTATAACACACCAGAGCTAGAAGATAGCAAGGCTTATTTAGATGAGTTAAAGGAATGCATTGAAATTATTGATAGTGGTATTTTAGATGAAAAACATGGTGATGTTAATAGTGATGTATTAAAAGAAGAATATGATAATGAATTAAAGAAATATAATGATAAAGTAAGTGAAACGATAAATGATAGAAAAAATATTAAAATAGTTATGGACCAAGTTTTAATGTTATATAATTTAATGATGTATTTTGAAGCGTCGTGGGATTTTTCTGAAAATATGCCATATTATCACGGATACTTTCATATTGTCCAAGCCGCTGTAAAAAGAAATTCTATAATTTTACCAACCGCATTTGATCTTATTGATAAGAAACACTTTTTTAACAGAAGAAAAGCGATTATTAGATGTGGTGAAATAATAGATTATAGAGCAAAATATGAAGATAGAATTTTAACTAAAGAAGAAAAAATACAAGGCTTAGATTTATTAGAAGGTCAAATTGGTAAACTTTTATTTAATATATGGGAAGAAAATTCTGTTATTAAAAGGGATGACCTTGCTAAAAAGTATAGTAAGAAACTTACTGCGGAAGATTATTTTGTCCCAGATTATAAAAGACCTAGTCCACTTAGAACATACTGGGACGAGTATATTAAAAAAGCCTTAAAAGAATGGAAATTCACCGAGGAAGATATTGAGAAAAAACACTTTGTAGATAAAACAAAAGTAGAACAAAAAGATGTTTTTAAACATTTAGATGATTTGGATCTAAATCATAAAAACGCATTCTTATTATCAAAAAGAAATCATCATTAATAAAATGTATGATTTTTTTAATTGCTATGTTTTTTAACCTATGATATACTTTTATTGTAAGATGGAGGACTATTATGAATAACTTATATTTTCCAATTTGTGCAGTAATGATAAATATTTTAATACTGGTAATATTTAATTCTAAACAAAGGATTAAAAGTGAGGAAACAAATACATACTCATTTTTAATAACAGTAGGATTTTTGGAATCCGTATTAGCATGCATACTTGTAGTACTAATGAACTTATATGGGAAACCAAGTTATATATATAACATTCATAGAGTTGATTATATTTTGATGTTATTGTGGGTATGGGGACTATTTAACTACGTGATAATTGTTGCGCTTCATAATAGTAAAAATCTAAAAAAAATAATACAAAAAACAACAATGGGAATAAACATATTAATTTCTATTAGTTTCTTCTTTTTAGAGGTTAATGTTATAAATGAAGATGGAATTATAGATACAAATGGTCCTGCCATGAACGTACTTTATTTTACATTAAGTTTTTATGTTGTTTTAATGGCAATATTTGTTATAAGGTCTTTAATTAAAAACTTTAAAAGTCCTACTAATAAAAAGTTTATTCCGCTTTTTGCTTTGGCAATATTTGGTATTATAGCACTTACTATAAGAAATTTTGCACCAGAAATTTTAATTATATCATTAGTAGCTGCATACGCTGATTTAATAATGTTCTTTACAATTGAAAATCCAGATATAAAAATGATATATGAACTTAATAGAAATAAGAAATTACTTGAAAGTATGAGCGAAGAAAAATCTAACTTTTTATTTAGTATGTCTCAGGAAACTAGAAAGCCAATAGAAAACATATTAGAGGTAAAAAAAATCCTTGAAAATGAAAAAGATATAGATAAAATAGAAGAAGGTCTTAAGGTAATAGAAAATAATGCAAGAAGTTTAAACAACATAATAAATAACGTACTTGATATATCAAGTGTTAGTTCTAGTAAGTTAACTATGAGTGTTGATACATATAATGTTTATTCACTTATAAATATGTGTATTAAAACAGTTGAACAAAAACTTGGTGATAAAGTTGAATTAAGAACAAACATAAGTCAAAATATACCAAAAGAATTATATGGTGATTCTGTAAGGTTAAAACAAGTATTAACTAGTATATTATTTAATGCTGCTAAATATACAAAAGAAGGTTATATAGAATTAACCGTAAATGAAATAGTTAAATATGATGTTTGCAGATTAGTATTTAACGTTGAAGATTCTGGTAAGGGAATAAGTGTTGATAAGTTAAATGAATTGTTAAAAAGTAACAGTCGCATAGAAGATACAGATTTATTAAAACTAGATAACTTAGATGTTGATTTAAAACTTGCTTTTAAAATTATAAGAAAACAAGGTGGGGTAATAAACGTTAAGAGTGAGGATGGAAAAGGAAGTACTTTTACTATCGTAATTGATCAAAAGATAAAACGTGATGAAGATGAATATTATAGTAAATATATCTTTAATAAAAAGAAAGTAATTGTAGTTAGTGATAAATTACAAACTTTAAAGGATATAAATTCTCTTTCGAGTAAATATGATATTGAACTTTTAACCGGAATGTTTGGTAATGATCTAGTTCAAAGAATAAAAGATGGCGAAGCTTTTGATTTAATTATATTAGAAGATGAATTAAAACCTTCATCAGCATTAATGATTTTAGGACAAATGCAGGAGGTAAGAAAAGGATTTAATATTCCTACTGTTGTAATGTTAAGGAAAGAAAAAGAGTCATTAAAGAAACATTACATGGATGATGGATTTGATAATTATATTATAAAAGAAAACTTAGAAAAAGATTTTGATAGAGTTATTAAAAAGTATATTTAAGTAAGTGCCATTAAAGAAAGCGTTAGGTAAAACTAATGCTTTTTTAATTAAATTACGGTATTATATAGTTAATTGAAAGAGATTTTAAAATATGAAAATAGAAATGCCTCTAATGTTGATGAAATAAAAAATGATTTAAAGAAAAAGGCGATGATAAGAAAGTAGTTTATCTATTTTCTTTTTTTATTATGCATGTTATAATTACGATAGAATAAAAATAGAATAGGAGGGGTATTATGACAGAATTAGAAATATTAGATGGTTATTTTAGAGCAGCTAATTATTTGTCAGCGTGCCAACTTTATTTACTAGATAATCCTCTTTTAAGAAGACCGCTTGAAAAATCCGATATAAAGAAGAAAATAGTAGGTCACTGGGGAACGGTTCCAGGACAAAACTTTATATATACCCATTTAAATAGAATAATTAATAAATATGATTTAGATATGATTTATATATCAGGGCCTGGTCATGGTGGTAATTTTATGATTGCTAATACTTACCTTGAAGGTAGTTATACCGAAAAATATCCCAATATTACTCAGAATGAAACTGGATTAAAAAAACTATTTAAACAGTTTTCCTTTCCTGGTGGTGTTCCATCTCACGTTGCACCCGAAACACCAGGTTCCATTCATGAGGGTGGAGAATTAGGCTATAGTCTTTCTCATGCTTTTGGTGCAGTACTTGATAATCCTAATTTAATTGCTGCATGCGTAGTTGGTGATGGAGAAGCGGAAACAGGGCCACTTGCAACAAGCTGGCATGGAATTAAGTTCTTAAATAAAAAAACTGATGGAGCAGTTCTACCAATTCTTCACTTAAACGGTTACAAGATAAGTAATCCAACTATTTTTTCTAGAATGACTGATGAAGAATTAGCTAGTTTCTTTTATGGATTAGGTTATAAGGCTTATTTGGTATCAGGTGAAGAAGAGCTTTTGATGCATAAGAAGATGATGGCTACAATGGATGCTGTCATAAAAGATATAAAGTATATTAAAGATTCTTTTGATGAAGAAAAAGTTAGATGGCCGATGATAATTTTAAGGACTCCAAAAGGATGGACAGGACCTAAAGAAGTTGATGGGAAAAATATAGAAGGTTCATTTAGAGCACACCAAGTTCCTATTTCTATGGAAAAAGAAGAACATTTAGAATTACTTGAAAAATGGCTTAGAAGTTATAGACCAGAAGAATTATTTGACGAAAATGGGACATTAATAAAAGAACTCCAGGATTTTTGCCCTAAGGGTAGTAAAAGAATGGGATCTAGTATATATACTAATGGTGGATATTTAAGAAAAGATCTTATAATGCCTAACTTTGCAGATTATGCCGTTGATATTCCATACCCTGGTTCAGTAAAAGCTCAGGATATGCTAGTAGCGAGTTCTTTTGTTAGAGATATTTTTAAACTAAATGAACAAAATAAAAACTTTAGAATATTTGGCCCAGATGAGACTATGTCAAATAGATTATATGATGTGTTTGACGTAACAAATAGAAGTTGGCAATTAGATATCAAAGAAAATGATGAATATTTATCTAAAGATGGTAGAGTAATGGATTCTATGCTTTCAGAACATATGTGTGAAGGAATGCTAGAAGGATACTTACTTACTGGAAGACATGGATTTTTTGCAAGTTATGAAGCATTTATTAGAATAGTTGATTCAATGGCTGCACAACATGCTAAATGGCTCAAAGTATGTAATGAAATAAACTGGAGAATGCCTATATCATCACTTAACTTTTTGTTAGCATCAAACGTATGGCAACAAGATCATAACGGATTTACTCATCAAGACCCAGGATTTTTAGATCATATTGCTAACAAAAAAGTAGATGTTGTAAGAATGTATTTACCACCTGATGCTAACTGTTTATTATCATGTATTGATCATTGTTTGAAAAGTAAAAATTATGTTAATGTTATAGTTGCATCTAAACATCCTTCTTATCAGTGGCTTAACATTGATGCTGCAATTAAGCATTGTGCAAAAGGTATTGGTACTTGGGATTTTGTTAGTAATGACCTTGATCCTGATATTATAATGGCGTGTGCGGGTGATACACCAACTGTTGAAGCTATCGCTGCAACAAAGATATTAAAAGGGTATGTTCCAGATTTAAAAGTTAGGTTTATAAATGTCGTTGATTTAATGAAACTTGATTCTGGTTCTAAACATCCACATGCTTTAACTGATGAAGAATATGATTCATTATTTACCGTGGATAAACCAATTATATTTGCATATCATGGATACCCAACGCTGATACATGAGTTAACATACTTTAGACATAATCATAATATCCATGTTCATGGATATTTGGAAGAGGGTACTATAACTACTGCATTTGATATGAGAGTTAAAAATAAACTTGATAGATTTAATCTTGTTATTGATGCGGTTAATAATTTAGATTTAGGTGATGTTGGTACTAATATTATCAATGATATGAAGAAGAAATTGGAAAATCATGCAAATTATATTGTGGAAAATGGTGAGGATTTAGAAGAAATAAGAAACTGGAAATTTTAACTTGTTATAAATAAAAAAAATAAGAATGAATAATACACATTCTTATTTTTTTATAAATCTTAAATCTTAAAAATCAAATATATTTATCACGATTATGTTAAATAAACATTTAATATATCAGAGGTGTATTTATGGATATTGTATTAGGAATTTTTATACCTTTTATAGGTACTACTTTAGGCGCATTACTTGTTTTCTTTGTTAAAAATACTACAAATAATAAATATCAAAAGTTATTGTTAGGTTTTGCTTCAGGGGTTATGATAGCAGCTAGTGTATGGTCTTTATTAATACCATCAATAGAAACGGCAGAAAAAATGGGTGGCACGTCTTGGCTTTCTCCAACGATTGGATTTTTAATGGGAGTGTTTTTTCTTTTAATATTAGATAAGTTAGTTTCTTACGTTAGAAATAAGAAAAATAAAATAAAAAATGAAGTAAAGAAAAAAAGTATGTTATTTTTAGCTATCACTTTACATAACATACCAGAGGGTATGGCGGTTGGTGTAATATTTGCGGGATATTTAAGTGGTAACTCCGCGGTAACTTTAGCAGGGGCAATGGCACTTGCAATAGGAATTGCAATTCAAAATTTTCCAGAAGGTTCAATCATATCATTACCACTTCATGCGGAAGGAATGACTAAATCAAAAGCTTTCTTATATGGAACTTTATCAGGAATTGTTGAACCAATATTTGCATTTTTAACGATATTATTAACACGTTTTATAGTGCCTATGATGCCATATTTCTTATCTTTTGCGGCTGGTTGTATGATGTACGTCGTAGTAGAAGAACTAATACCAGAAACAAAAGAAGGAGAGCCTTCGAAATTAGGATCTATTGGTATGGCTTTTGGGTTCGTAATTATGATGATCTTAGATATAGCTTTAGGGTAATATAAATACTTTAAAGCTTTTTATGATATAATACAAATATACTATGGAGGTAAGGATGAAACTGTATTTATCATCATACAAATTAGGTAATGATACTAGTTACTTAAAAGAATGGATAAAAGAAAATGATAATAATATATTAATGATTTCTAATTCAAAAGATTATAAGACTTTTGATGAAGAAGAAAAAGAAAAGTTAGAATATAATGTAAAATTATTAGAAGATTTAGGATTTAATGTTACTTTATTAGACTTAAGAAAATACTTTAATGATAATGAAAAATTAGTAGAAGATATAAAAGGATATAAAGCTTTCTTTGTTAGAGGTGGAAATGTTTTTGTATTAAGAAAAGCCATGAGCTTAAGTGGTTTTGATAAATATTTAATTAATAATAGAAAAAATGATAATATTCTCTACATTGGCGAAAGTGCGGGGACGTGTGTATTAGGAAAAACTTTAAATGGCTTAGATATTTTAGATGAATCAATAAATATATATAATAATGATGACGTAATGTATGAGGGTGTGGGTATACTTAGTTTTACTCCTGTTCCACATTATAAATCAGAATATGTTGGCATAAGGATAGTAGATGATACAATAGAATATATGAAGAAAAATAACATAAAATATAAAACAATAAAAGATGGTGAAGTAATTATATTAGATTTATAAAAGGTGGGCTTACAATGAATTTCATTAAGGAAAAAGATAGAATTTACATAAAAAATGATAATGATAAAGTTATTGCAGAAATTAACTTTAAAAAAGAAGGTGATGTATATGATATATATCATACTTTCGTTGATGAATCTTTAAGAGGAAAAGGTATTGCTTTTAGGTTAGTTAAAGAAGCGGTAAATTATATAAAGAAGAAAAACGGGAAGGTAACTGCTAGCTGTTCATATGCAAATAAGTGGTTAGGAAAAAATGAGTAGCTTTTGCTATTCATTTTTAATATCTTCTAAAAGTATTTTGTTAATAGTACGTTAATATGATAAAATTATATTGGGAGGCAAATTATGAGCTATATAAAAGATTTAAGAAGGTTTGTGGGCCATAATCCAATACTTACTGCCGGAGTAGGATTGTTAGTGTTTAATGAAAATAAAGAAATTCTTATGCAACTTAGAACTGATTATGATAAATGGGGATTTCCGGGTGGTGCAATGGAACTTGGAGAAAGTTTTGAAGAAGTTGCTAAAAGAGAGTTAAAAGAAGAAACTAACCTTGATATAGATGAACTAGAAATGATAAAGGTTCTATCAGGAAAAGATACTTATAGAGAATATCCAAACGGAGATAAGCTATATGATATTACCGCAATATACGTAGTAAAAAAATTTCATGGCAACTTAAAGGTAAATGATAATGAGTCTACTAAATTAGAATGGTTTAAAATAGAAAATTTACCTAATAACATAACAGAGCATACTAGAAATTATATAGAAAAGTTTGGTAATATTTTAGAGGAAGCAATAAATCTATTAGATAAATAAAATTATAGGAGTATATGAATTATGGAATTAGAAAAATATAAAAAAATAATTACTGAAGCACTTAATGATGAAATTTTAGAAATATCACTTGTAACAGATACAAATAATCTTGTGTTTAAAGTAACGAAAAAAGATAAAACTGTTTTATATGCTAAATTTTATATGAATAATTCTTCTCATATAGATCATGAGTTAGAATTATATAAATTTGTTGATAACAAGTATTTAAAAGAGCTTGTATACACTTCTTCAGAACATCATCTAGCTATATATAAAGAACTTAAAGGTAAAACTGTATATGAATTAACGGAAGAAGAAAAAAGTTTATATGCTGATAGAATCATCAATAGTTTAATAGATTTTTTTAATCAGGTAAGCAGTATTAAAACCGAAGGTTATGGATTAATAAATGAAGATATGAAAGGTATGAGTAGTGACTTTAAAGAATTTATAATTAGTAGGCAAACCGACACAGCTAATAATTTAAAAGCTTATTCATATTTAAGCGGAATATTTAAAACCATATATGATGAGTATGAAGATATTATTATTGGTAATAATACATTAACTCCTATTGATACTAATATGAAAAATATAATGATTTTGAATGATGGAACAGTAAAGTTTATTGATCCAGGAGAATTAATAAGTGCACCGATACTTATGGGGTATGGAGATTTCGTAGCACATACGTATAAAACGGTTTTATATGATAAGTTGGTTGACAAACTTAATCTTAATTCAACTGATGAAAAATTACTTAGGATATATGCTATATTCTCATCACTTAATGTTCTTTCATTTGTTTATAAAAATGGCGATAAAGATTTGCAAAGTGTAATACCATACGGTAGTAAATATACTTTTTCCGAACTAATAACAGAGCATATGGAAAAATTAAATTTAAGATAAAATTACCATGGATATGGAGAAAAAATTATGAAGACAATAGTTGTAGCATCGAATAATAAACATAAGATAAAAGAAATTAAAGAGATATTAGCTGATTATAACATATTAACTTTAAGTGACATTGATTTTTATGATGAGATAGTAGAAAATGGAAAAACATTTGAGGAAAATGCACTTATAAAAGCAAAGACCGTACATAATTATTTAAAAGAAAAGAATTTAGAATATATTGTCATGGCAGAAGATAGTGGTTTATGCGTTGATTCATTAGATGGTGCTCCTGGAGTGTATAGTGCAAGGTACGCAGGTGATCATAACGATCAAGCTAATCGTGATAAGCTTCTAAAAGAGCTTGTTGGTAAAGATAAAAAAGCTTATTTTATTTGTAATATCATTCTTTATTATCCAAATTGTGAATATAAATCATTTGTTGGCAAGACTGAAGGTAAAATAACTGAAGAAGAAATTGGAAATAAGGACTTTGGGTATGATTGTGTATTTTATTCTAATGAGTTGAATAAAACTTTTGGAGAAGCTAAACAAGAAGAAAAAAACATGGTTTCGCATAGGGCAAGAGCCTTACAAGAGATGTTAAAAAATATGTAATTATTTATATTGAAAGGCAGTGTGGTATTTTATGAAAAATAAAGTTAGAAGAGATAAGATAAATTATTACTTGGATATTGCAGAGGCAGTAATTGAAAGAGGTACATGCTTAAGAAGAAACTATGGAGCTATAATAGTAAAAAATGATGAAGTTATATCAACGGGTTATGTTGGAGCTCCAAGAGGTAGAAAAAATTGTTGTGATTTAAAATGTTGTACTAGAGAAAAGCTTAATGTTCCTAGAGGTGAAAGATATGAATTATGTCGAAGTGTCCATGCGGAACAAAACGCAATTATAAGTGCATCAAGAAATGAAATGATAGATTCTACATTATATTTAGTCGGCAAAAGTTATGCAGATGGAAGTTATGTTGAAAACTCTAATCCTTGTGCTTTATGTAAAAGAATGATTATAAATGCTGGAATAAAAGATATTTATATTAGAGATAATGAAACTAAGTACAGACATATTTTAGTAGAAGAATATAAAAAAGATGATGAATCCTTAGAAGGAGTTAAAGGATATTAATATACTTAGTAGTATATTGCGAAGGAAGGAAAAGAACATACATGATATTTATTAAAAATGAAAGAGAAATAGAGTTAATGAAAAAAGCTGGCATGTTAGTATCTTTAACTCATCAATATTTAAAGCCATTTATTAAGCCTGGTATAACTACTAAACAATTAGATAAATTAGCACATGATTTTATTATTAAAAATGGCGGAACTCCAACCCAAATAGGTTATGAAGGTTATCCTTGTGCTACGTGTATAAGCATTAATGATACTGTAGTACATGGTATACCTGGAAACGAAAAATTAAAGGATGGTGACATCGTTACTATAGACATGGTAATAGGATATAAAGGATACCAAGGAGATGCAGCATGGACTTATGCAGTAGGTAATATATCAGAAGAAAAAAAATATCTTATGCAGCATACTGAAAAAGCTTTATATGAAGGTATAAAACAAGTAAAACCAGGTAATAGGATAGGTGATATATCTAATGCGGTTGAAACTTATGCAAAAGAACATAATCTAGGTGTAGTAAAAGAACTATGTGGACATGGTATAGGAACAGATATGCATGAGGATCCAGATGTTCCAAATTATGGTCCTAAAGGAGTAGGTCCAAGACTTAAAGAAGGTATGATTATATGTATAGAACCAATGCTTAATTATGGTGCTGATGACATATACGTTATGGATGATGGTTGGTCAGTAAAGACATTAGATGGTACGCCAGCTGCCCATTATGAGCACACGGTATTAGTAACCCAAGATGGTTATGAAATATTAACACCAAGACTAAAAGAAAAATAAAAGATTAGTAGTTTAAAAAATATAATAACCATTTAAAAACTATTTAGTCTTACATAGTTGCAAAAAATCTTTGCATTTTAAAAAATTATTTGAAATTGATCAAGAAAAAACATACTCGAAAA
>CANQAS010000016.1 GCA_947589535.1 uncultured Bacilli bacterium
ACACAAAGCACTCTTACTTGGAGTAAAAAAAGTCTAAGTTATAGTTTTGGATCTGTAACTTATAATGGTGATACTAAATCTCTAGATGGCTATATAACTGATGTAGCTGGTAATACTTCCAATACAATTAGCAGTAATAATTATAAATTATATACTGATTGCCAAGGCGAAAATAGGGTTGCTACTGGTAATTGGTATAATAAAAGTGGAGCAACATGTAGTAATAAATGTGGCGGAACTATTGCACAAGAAAGAAATACCAAAGATAAAAATTCCGGAAATGCTTGCCAAAAACTAACTCAAAATGCTAGTTGTGGTGGTAAAAAGAAAAATACTGGTTCTTGGTCTAATTATAGTAATTGTAAAAGTGGTGTAAAAACAAGAACTAGAACCGTGCAAGAAATATCTACGTACGATAATAAAACTATATGTTCAAGTACTACTGAAAAGGATACCAAAAATTGTAGTACCTGTGAAATAACAAGTGATAAAGATATATATGGAATGATTGATAGTTTTGATATTAACTTAGGTGTTAACGTATCTTGTAATGGAATAGGGCCATGGAATTATGCAGATAATAAAAGTAATGGAGAACAAGCGTGTGCTGTAATAAAAACTAAAAGTGCGTTTACACTGGTTGGTTTTGCTGGAGAATGGGGAAGTAAATTTAGCAAAACTAATCATCATATTACATGGAATAATACGATGTCTAATAATAAAAAAACTTTTTATAAAAGAACAGGTTGCAGTGCTTATATGAAGGGTTCAAGCAAATGTGATCCATCAAGTAGTAGATACGTAACAGTATGTGCTAATGTAAAAATAGACGGTTCTAGTAATTGTTCTGAAAAAGAGTTTACTATATGCAGAGGAAGAAATTACGATACTAAGGAATATAGTGATATTAAAATTTATTAGTATGTAAAAAGAGCAATCATTTGTTTATTTTACATAATTAAGTAATATATAACCAAACTAATATTGAAAAAAAAATGTTATTATGATAATATTTATTTAGAATAAAGGAGTGCATTATGAAAAAGAAAAATGGTTTTACACTAGTAGAATTATTAATAACAATAACACTAATGTTAACAATACTCGTACTAGCGGTAGTAAGTTTTAACAAGGTAAGTAAAAATAAAAAAGAGGAATCGTGGAATACCGTAAAACTCCAAGTAGAAGCAGCAGCAAGAGATTATTTTACTACTAATGAATATTTGTTTGAAGGATTATCAGAAAATGCTACTGGTTCAATTGCGGTTGGTACTTTAGTAAAAGAAGATTATTTAAATAAAGTAATTGATCCAAGAAATAGTAAAGCAATTGATACTTGTGCTTATGTAAAAGTTTCGAAAAATGGAAATGCCTTAAATGCAACTTTTATGGAAGGCGAAACAAAATGTGAAAATAACTCAATTGTTACTGTTTCAGAAGAAGGTGCACCGGATCTTACACTTGAATATATTTGTAAGACACCAGGTAATCCAGTTGAAAAAGATGCTAGCTTTAATTGGTGCGTTCATAGTGATGGAGGTATAATTGACGTATCATCACATAAAAATGGAGTTACATTTGAAAAGACTTCTACTGATTCCTGTGAATTTAATAATAATCAAGTGGAATGTAAAAAAAGTGGTAAGTATAATGTTCAAGTTACCGCAACAAAAAACGGTAAAACCACAAGATCAAGCATAAAAGTTTACGTAGATAATGATACTCCAAGTGCTCCGACTATTAAAGTTACTGGAACATCCGGAAAAAATGGATGGTATAAAGAAAAAGCTGTTACGATGAATTCAAATTCCATAAAATGTAATAATATAAGTGGATGTATCTTACAAAAAAGTGAAAATGAAAATAGTAATTATGAAGATGTAGGAAAACTATTTGAAAAAGATAAATCGTTATCTAGTACATTATTATACACAATTAAAGATACTGCAAGTACTACAAGATATTCTAAAGTATGTTCTGGTGCTGGTAAATGTTCTAATACCGCATCTGAAACTGTAAAAGTTGATACTGTAGCACCTATAATTACTGGTGTTAGTATAAAATCAAAAGATAATAGTTATAATTCAAATTTAGTATATGGTGCTTTTAATGTTAAAGATGAATTAAGTGGTATTGATACAGTTACCTCAAATGTTCCTCGTTCTGATACTGGAGTTAAGTCTTGGAATAAGAATGGCGCAAAAAACTGGAATGTAACTTCATATCCTGGAAAAGTTTCAAACTCTTTGGATAAAACTTCAATCTCCATGAAAATTACTGCTACTGATTTAGCTGGTAATACATCTTCTGGTTCATCAGGAAAGTATACAGTTTATAATGAATGTGATAAAACTACTACTAGTACAACTTATGGCAGTTGGAGTTCATGTTCAAAGAGTTGTGGTGGTGGAACCAAATATAGGAATGTAACAACAACTAAAAAAGATAAATATACTAATAAAGTTTGTTCAACTACTACCAAAAAGAATGGTGATAGTGAAGCTTGTAATACTAAATCTTGTACAACTACAAACGTATGCTCTGGATTTAAATCTGTAACAACATCTACGATAAAAAACTATATTAGTGTTTCTGCAAGTGTTTCAAAACTTAATAATAGTAAAAAAACTATTGCAAAAAGTGGTACTAGTGGTACTAAAGCTACATTTACATTTAAGGCGCTAAAGAGTGGTATTACAATAGCTAATGATTTATCTGGTGCATTTTGTCAATATAAAGATGATTGTAGTTCTACTTCAAACCATAATAGTTGGAATGTAGAAGGTAGTAACACAGAAAGAATTAAAAATGTTTGGTGTGATACTACATATAGTTGTAAAAATAATTGGTCTTACGTAACTTCTTGCGCTAAAGTAAATTGTGGTTCTACTACAAAAACGGTATGTTATAGATATAATCTTACAAATTCTAGTGGTGATTTCTCTAGTATTAAATAAAAAGTGTAATTTGTTACACTTTTTATTTACGTTTTATTCTATAGTAATTGCACATAATAATAATATTTGATATAATGTATTTATATTTAAATTATTGATGAAAAATTAGTAAGTAATTATTATTTTAAAGAGAGTTAGTGTTTGGTGTAAACTAACATTTAATGTTACTGAAGCTATTTTCGGAGAGTAGTTAAAAACTACCGGTTAAAAACCGTTATCTTAATTAAGAATAAAATAGGATGGTACCACGGCATAATCGTTCCTAGCGATAGCTTTGGTACCTCTTTTTTAATAAAAGGAGGAAATTATGGAGTTTAAAAAGAGAAATCCAAAAATATTTGTAGTATCAGGAAAAGCTAATTCGGGGAAGGATACAACTTGTGAATTTATTGATAATTATATTAAGACAAAAGGACTTAGAGTACTTAATATTCAAATTGGATATTATATAAAAATGTACGCTAAATCAATTGTTGATTGGGATGGTAGTGAAGATACTAAGCCAAGAAGTTTATTACAACAACTAGGAACTGAAATAATAAGAGATAAAATAGATGCTAATTTATTTGTAAAAAGAATAATAGAGGATATTAAGGTTTATTCTTATTACTTTGATGTTATAACAATATCAGATGCTAGATTTCCTGAGGAAATAGATGGAATATATGAATCTTTTGATAATGTTTATAGAGTTAATGTTTTAAGGCCCGATTTTATAAATGACTTAGATGCTAAGCAAAATGCTCACAGAGCAGAAAACGCATTAAATAATTATAATAATTATGATTATACTATAACTAATGATGGCACTTTAGAAGATTTAAATAAAAAAGCAAAAAAACTAGTAGATGAGGTGTTATAAATGAAACAACTAACAAGTACTGAAATAAGGAGGATGTTTTTAGACTTCTTTGAAAGTAAGGGACATTTAATTATGCCATCAGCATCGCTCATTCCTAATAACGATCCATCTCTTTTATGGATTAATGCTGGTGTTGCACCACTAAAAAAATATTTTGATGGGAGAGAAATCCCTCCTAAAAGAAGACTTACTAACGTTCAAAAGTGTATTCGTACTAATGATATAGAAGCAGTTGGAGATACTTATCATCATACCTTTTTTGAAATGTTAGGAAACTTTTCTATTGGTGATTACTTTAGAGAAGAAGCTTTAGAGTATGCATGGGAGTTACTCACTAGTCCAGACTGGTTTGATATAGATAAAGAAAAGTTATATGTTACCGTTTATCCAGATGATACGGACACCTTTAATAGATGGGTTTCTTTAGGGTTAGATAAATCACATATTATTCCTTGTAGTGGAAACTTTTGGGATATAGGTCCAGGACCTTGTGGACCTGATTCTGAAATATTTTATGACAGAGGTGAAGAATATGATAAAAGAGGCCCTGAACTAATAAGAGATGAAATAGACAATGATAGGTATATTGAAATATGGAATAACGTATTTAGTCAGTTTAATCACGTAGAAGGTTTGGATAGAAAAGAATTTCCAGAACTTCCACATAAGAACATAGATACTGGTATGGGACTTGAAAGATTAGTTTGTACACTTCAAAATTGCAAAACAAATTATGATACTGATTTATTTATGCCAATAATTAAAAAAGTAGAAGAGATGACTGGAATTAAATATACTGATCAAAAAGAAATTAGATCTATCGCTGATCATATAAGAACACTTACTTTTTCATTATCAGATGGTGCATCGTTTTCCAATGAAGGAAGAGGATATGTTTTAAGAAGAATATTAAGACGTGCATCGCGTTTCGGAAGAAAATTAGGGATAAACGAACCATTTATGTATAAATTAACTGATATGGTTATAGAAATAATGAAAGATGCTTACCCTTATTTATCTGAACATAAAGAATTAGTAGATAAGCAAATTAAAAGAGAAGAAGAAGCATTTTTGAAGACTTTATCTTCTGGTGAAAAAAGATTAGAGGAATTAACTAAAAGTGGAAAAGAAATAACCGGTGAAGACGTATTTAAATTGTATGATACTTATGGATTTCCTTATGAGCTAACATCTGAAATATTAGAAGAACAAGGAATTAAAACTAATAAAGAGGACTTTGATAAATGTATGGAACATCAAAGAACCATGGCTAGAGATGCCGCTAAAAAAGCATCTGGTATGAGCACACAAGGTGATATTGTTAATTTTAAAGAAGAAACTATATTTACTGGGTATGATAGCTTAACTTGTAATTCTGAAATTATATATGTTGCGGATTTAGAGGGCAATGTTTCTGACTTTTATTCAGAAGGAATAGTAATTACTAAAGAAACACCATTTTATGCAACAATGGGAGGTCAAGTTGGCGATATTGGTATAATTACTAATGAAAATATGAAGGCTGAAGTGTTTAAAACCGAAAAAGCTCCTAATGGGCAAACAATGCATTATGTTAGACTTATTTATGGTAGTGTAAGTGTTGGTGATAAAGTTACGTTAACGGTTGATAAGGAATATAGATTTACTACTTGTCAAAATCATTCTGCAACTCATTTACTTCAAAAAGCTCTTCAAAAAGCATTAGGTAATGAAGTTCATCAAGCGGGAAGCTTTGTTGATAATGAAAATTTAAGATTTGATTTTAATTATACTGGAAAAATATCTGATGAAAAAATCATAGAGGCAGAAAAAATTGTAAATGAAATGATTGATGAATGTTTACCTGCAGAAATTAAGGAAACAAGTATAGAAGAAGCAAAAAAAATGGGTGCTATGGCTTTATTTGGAGAAAAATATGGTGATGTAGTACGTGTTGTTAAATTTGGTGATTCTATTGAATTATGTGGTGGAACTCACGTAACAAATACTGGTAACATAAGACGATTCGCAATTAAGTCAGTTGAATCTAAAGGTCTTAATGTATATAGAGTCGAAGCTGTTTGTGATACTAATCTTGAAAGAGAAGTATTTAATATGATTAAACCATATAATGATGAGATGATTCTTTTACTTAAGAAGGCTAAAAGAAAAGTTGAAGAAGCTGGAGAAAAAGGAATAATACTTAACTTAGATGTTAATATCTCAAATAAAAAACCAACATGTTATAAAGATATTTTAGAAAATAAGTTAGAAGTAGAAACATTAAGAAAAAAAATCGCTGATTTAGAAAAAGAATATCAAGAAAAGTTAACCAACAAGATGCTTGAAAATACTGATAAGTACATTAGTGAGAAAAAAGATGGTATGTATGGAGATGTAATAATAAAAGTATTTGAAAATAGTGATATTAATATTTTAAAATCACTTGCGGGTGCTTTAGAATCAAAATTGAGTAATGGTATTGTATTTTTAATTAATAAAAAAGAAAATGCTCTTAATTTTGTTGCTAAAGCAAGTTCTAATTTAAAGGATAAAATAAACTTAGGAATACTTATTAGAGAAACTTCTAAAATAGCTGAAGGCAATGGTGGAGGATCACCTTTATTTGCGCAAGGTGGCGGTACTAACGTACAAAAACTAGATATGATTTTAGCATATGTTGAATCAAAAATATTAAAAGGATAAAAGGGTAAATTATTATGAACGAAGTAGAAACATTAACGTTAGAAGATGAATCAAATAACAATAAAAAAGTAAAAAGAAAGCTAAAATTATGGGTTAAACTATTAATTTTTATAATAGTTATAATATTACTTGTTATAATAACTTATAGTTATCTTCTTACTCCTGTTAAAACCAAAAGTGAAGTTATAGAGTTTACTGTTGAATCTGGTTCATCAGTTTATAACGTAGGTGAAAAACTCTCAAAACAGGGAATTATAAGAAGTTCTTTTGCGTATAAAATATATGTTAAATTAAATAATATAAATGAATATAAGGCAGGTATTTATAAATTAGATAAAAGTTATAATACAAAAGATATAGTTTCTATTTTAACAGGTAATATGTATAAAGAAAAAGGGGCTTATATAACTTTTAAAGAGGGTAAAACAATAAGAAGTGTTGCTAAGGTGATAGCTAAAAACACGGATATTACAACAAGTGATTTTTATAGTGCTTTAGAAGATAATGAGTATATAGATAGTTTGATTGATAAATATTGGTTTTTAACAGATGATATAAAAAACAAAGATATATATTATCCATTGGAAGGATATTTATTTCCCGATACTTATCAGTTTAAAGAAAACGTAACAGCAAGAGAAATTATTGAGGATATGCTTGAGCAATCAGATAAGATATTTAGTAAATATAAATCATTAATTGATAAGAGTTCATATTCGATTCATGAACTTGTTACATTAGCATCAATAGTCGAAGCTGAAGGTATATATGATAATGATAGAAAAGAAATAGCTGGAGTATTTTACAATAGGTTAAAAGCTGGTATGTCTTTAGGAAGTGATGTTACAACTTATTATGCTTTGAAAGTTGATTTAGGGGAGCGTGATTTAACCTCAGCTGAATATAATACAATTAATCCATATAATACTAGAACATCAAATATGGCTGGAAAATTACCTATTGGACCAATATGTAATTTTGGTGAAACTTCTTTGGAAGCAGTACTTAACCCAACTAACAGTGATTATTATTATTTTGTAGCTGATAAATCTGGTAAAACACATTTTACTAGAACTTATGAAGAACATCAAAAAATAATAACCGAATTAAAAGCCGCAGGTAATTGGATCGAATGGTAAAAAAATAGAGTTTATGCTCTATTTTTTTTAAATATATTAGTTATGAGATAGTAAAAAACTATATTAATTTTCATCAAACTTAGATAAGAAGATTGGTGATAGTTATGAGATTTAGATTTGAAATAAAATTTAGTTCAAAATTAATTATCATATTACTTATCGTAATAGTCTTAATATTTATTCTGGTTTTTTAATAATAAATATGTTATAGTAATAAATCAGGAAGTGAAGAAAATGAGTACTATAATGTTTAGCTCTTTAGATAAATTATCTAAAAAACGCTTAATTCATGAATTAAAAGAGTTTTATATTCCATATAGATATTCTCTTGAATTACCTAAAATTGCAACCTTTGGTACTGAAATAGAATTTAGTATTCATGGATATAATAAAAAATATATAAAAAAATTATTTAAAGATGGTTATCATGATAGTGCAAGAGAATTTTTATTAAGTATATATTGTCCTATGATTTGGAAATGTAAAGAAGAAACATTTGAACAAATTGAAATAATCAGTGATGTTTTAATAGATGAAACACAAACATGGCAAACCTTAGAATATATATTAAAATTCTTATTAGATAATCAAGCATATTCTAGTGAATTATCAGGTGCGCATATTCATATTGGTAAGCAATTATTAGAATGTAATTCAAAATATTGGTGCTATTTCTTGAAATTATGGTGTATATTCGAAAAAGAAATTATCAAATTTTCAAATGGAGAGAATTATTTTAAAAGGCCTTGCTTTAAAAATAGTGCAGATTATTCTACTGAGTCAATAAAGAAAATAATTTATAATATTGAAAATGAAAAATACAATGAAAAAATTGGTTTATTAGGAGAAAAGAAAAATAGTATTTATTTTTTACCAACGGAAGATAAACTATCAGATTTGTTTACTTTAAAAACTGAAGCTGGAACTTATAATAAATCAGATACAATAGAAATAAGATGCCCTAACGGAACTCTTAATAAAGTGATTTGGCAAAATAATATTAATTTTTTTACAAAAATGATTTTAGCGTGTACTAGTACTATACTTGATAGAGAACTAATAGATTACTTATATAAAAATACAGTATTAAAGAAAAAAAATAAACCAAATAATATGGAACTATTTCTTGCAGACTTAGTTTTTGATAACAACTTTGATAAATATTGTTTTTTAAGACAATATTACAAAGATTTTGATGAACCTAAAAAGTACGAAGTTTATGCTAAATCAAAACCTTTTTGGAAATAGCTATATTGCTATTTCTTTTAATTAATGATAAAATATAAGTATCTTAGTAATGATAGGAGTGATGTTATGTCATCTACAACGTATTTGTTTAATATTGAAAATATTAATGAAGCATTAGTAAAAGAAACAATAAAAGAAGTATGTGAAGCACTAGAAGAAAGAGGATATAACCCCGTTAATCAATTGGTTGGATATTTGATGAGTGGTGATCCTGGTTATATTTCAAATCATAAAGAAGCTAGAAATAAAATATTAAAGATAGATCGTAGTAAGATTTTAGAATTATTAATTAAGGAATATTTAAATTAATGAGGATAATAGGTTTAGATTTAGGTACTAAAACACTTGGTGTTGCAGTAAGTGATAATACTGAAACCATATCAACTGGACTTACTACACTTAGGTTTGAAGAAAATAAACCTAGTATGATAATTGATGATTTAAAAGAAATTATTGATTATTATAATGCTGGTTTAATAGTTATAGGTCTTCCTAAGAACATGAATAATACTTTAGGAGATGCAGTTACTAGAACCAGAGAATTTATAAAGGTACTAAATAATAATTTTGATATAAAAGTAGTAGAGCAAGATGAAAGACTTTCTTCTGTTAGCGCTAATAACATACTTATAAGTGCTGATATTTCTAGAAAAAAAAGAAAAAAGAAAGTTGATACCATCGCCGCTACAATAATATTACAAAGTTATTTAGATAGAAGAAAGGGAGAAAATAATGAATAATCAAGAACAAACACAAGATAATACATTTACAATTGTAAATGATGAAGGTAAAGAAGTAAAATGTGAAATATTATTTACATATGAAGATGAAAAAACAAAGAAAAACTATATTGCATATACGGACAATACAACTGATGAAGATGGTAATACTAAAGTTTATGCATCTATCTTCAATCCTAACGAAGAAAATCCAGTACTTCTACCAATTGAAACAGAAGAAGAATGGAAGCTTATTGAAGGAATTTTAAATTCACTTTCTAAACCAGACGAAACTAAAGAAACAGCAGAATAATATTTTGCTGTTTTTTTGATGATATGTTCAAGTATCTAAAAGATTTATAAGAAGAGCATCTATTGTTAAAAGAAGTAGATTCATACTCACTTAGATGAGCAATATTTAATCTAGAAAATTCATATAAAAACTTTTTTTCAAAAAGATCATCATATCCAAAATTTAAAAGTAAGTATTATAAACAAAGCTATAGAATAAATCGTATAAGAAGAACTTATAAAGGAAAAGAATATAGTAATATAATACTAGATTTAAATAACAAACAAATAATTTAAGCGTCAGAAGTTGGCGATGTGAATGTTGTGAAAACATAAATGATAGAGATATAAATGCAAGTATAAATATAATGTTTGAAGGATTAAAAATGTATATGAACGAAGTCTTGATATAAAAAACAAAATAAGATAAAATAGAAGTGTAACAAAAAGAACAAATAAGTACGGTAGCGACTATCGGAGTTTAAGCCTGTTGAGAGTGTGGGTTACTGCATCTGTGAAGCAGGAATGTTGGATTGGTGACGACCAATGCGAATGAAATTTATTTTATTCTTTTGTTCTATATAATTATAAATAGTTTTAGGTGGTGTTACTATGGATCAAGAATTTGAAATAAGAAAGATGGAAAAATACGCAGATGAAAAAGGGATACCTATAATGGAAAAAGATGGAATGAAATTTTTAACTGAATTTATTAAATTAAATAAAATTAAAAATATTTTAGAAGTAGGTACCGCAATAGGATATTCTGCGATAAACATGGCATTAGTAGATGATGATGTTACGGTAACTAGTATAGAAAGAGATAAAGATAGATACATACAAGCTGTGAAAAATATAAAAAAATTAGGATTGGATTCTAGAATTACACTGATCCTTGCAGATGCGTTAGATTTTAATACATCGGAAGAATATGACTTAATTTTTATAGATGCTGCTAAAAGTCAGTATCTTAAGTTTTTTAATAAATTTGCTTCTAATTTGAAGAAAAAAGGATACATAGTAACCGATAATATTAATTTTCATGGACTTACTAATTCTGATAAAACCACGATGTCTAGAAACTTAAGGCAATTAATTACTAAGCTTGAAAAATATATCAATTTTTTAAAGGATAATGAAGAATTTAAAACTAGGTTTTTTGAGATAGGTGATGGAGTTGCTATTTCTAGAAGAAAGAAGATAAAAGATGAGTAAAATACTACTAAAAATTAATAACGATGATGAGTTAACGTACCCAGCAGATGGGTATGTTTTAGGTATAGAAGGCTTTTCACAACTTTTTAATAAAACTTATAATGTAAACCAAATAAAGGAAATTAAAAATAATACAGATAAAGAAATATATGTATCTTTTAATAGGATTATATTTAATGATGAATTAGAAGAATATAAAAAAATATTACTAAATATTGATAAACTAGGATTAAATGGCATTATCGTAGGTGATATAGCGCCTTTAACATATAATTTAAGTACTAATATTATTTTAGATCAAATGCATCTTAATAATAGTTACTATAGCATCAATCATTATTATAATAATGGTGTAAGTGGTATTGTCTTAACCAACGATATAACTTTAGATGAAATAAATGAAATAAGTGATAATACCAAATGTACGCTTTTTAAACAAGTTTTCGGATATCCTCATTTATCTACGTCTAAAAGACGTTTAGTATCAAATTATTTAGAAAGTTTTAAGATTGATAATAAAAGTTCTATATATGAGATAAAGGAAGATAAAAGTGATAATTATTATAAAGTAGTAGAAGATGATTTTGGAACTCATATATTAGGTGATAAACCGCTTAATCTATTAAACTATCATTTAAATGTAGATTATCTTATTATTGATGGTTTTAATATAGATAATATTAAAGAAGTGTTAGAAATATTTATAAATAATGATGTAACAAAAAAAGAATATTTAGATAATAAATATAATGCAACAGACGGATTTATAAATACGAAAACCATTTATAGGGTGAAGAAAGATGAAAGATAAAAAAGTAGAGTTACTTGCACCAGCAGGTAATATAGAAAAACTAAAATGGGCAGTAGATTATGGCGCAGATGCGGTTTATTTAGGTGGTGTAAACTATAGTTTGCGTGCTAATGCAAAAAACTTTACATTAAAAGAAATTAAAAAAGGCATAAAGTATTGTCATGATAATGGTGCTAAACTTTATGTAACGGTTAACATTGTGTTTCATAATGATGATGTAAAGGATTTAGAAGAATATTTAATAGAATTAGATAAATTAGGTGTGGATGCAATAATTTTTAGTGATCCATTAGTATTAGATATAGTAAAGAAAAATAACTTGAATTTAGCACTTCATTTAAGTACTCAAGCTTCTGTTTTAAATAAAGATGCTGCTAAATATTATATAAAACAGGGAGTTTCAAGGATAGTATTAGCAAGAGAATGTTCAAGAGCTGATATTAAAGACATAATAGATGAAACAGGTGTTGAGATAGAATGTTTCGTGCATGGTGCAATGTGTACTAATATATCTGGTAGATGTGTTTTATCTAATTACTTTACAAATAGGGACGCTAATCGCGGTGGATGTTGTCAGGTATGTAGATTTAATTTTAACTTATATGATAAAGATAAAAATAAAATATCAGCTATTGATAATTTTACTATTGCACCTAAAGATTTGTCACTTGCTTATTACGTAAAAGATATGATGGAAATAGGAGTATCATCATTTAAGTTAGAAGGTAGAATGAGATCTGTTTATTATATTGCAACAATTGTATCTTGTTACCGAAAGTTAATTGATTTATATAGTAACAATATGGATAATGAAGAATATATTATAAGGGTAATTAGAGTTTTATATAGGTGTGCTAACCGCGATGTAGCGCCTCAGTTTTATAATAAAAAGGCAGGTTCTGAAGAGCAATACTATGGAACAAGGCAGGAAGATTCTAATCAAGATTTTTTAGGTATAGTATTAGATTATGATGAAGATATGAAAGAAGCTGTTATAGAACAGAGAAACTATTTTAAACCAGGTGATAAAGTAACTATTTTTGGGCCAGGAAAAGAAGATTATTCTTTTGTTATTAATAAGTTAACTGATGAAGAAGGAAATAATATAGATGCTGCAAGACATCCAAGAGAAGTAGTAAGAATTAATTGTGCTAAAACAGTCAAGAAAAATGATTTACTTAGAATAGACTTTTTTAATTGATTTGGAGGCTTTATGGATAATAAGATATTTAACATTAATGATGTTAGTGCTAGTGATAATTTTGACTATACGTATTTTTTAAAAGGAATAAATGGGGTTGATAATTTTTTTGGTACATCACATGATGTAAAATCATTAAATGATTTATATCAAAGTTGGCTTAAAGAATACTTATTAAAAGAACAAACATTAAAGCAAGAATATATATTATTTTTAGAAGAATTAGGTCTTACTAAAAGTAATATACTTGAATATGAAAGTAATAGGTTAAATGAAGTAGGAAGCGTTTTAGCAAGTAATGGTTATAATGTTACATCTATTCCCAAAAATAATACTACAAGAATTACAGAAATACCAAATTTAGTTGTAACTCCTGGTGAAATAGTAAAAGGTATTAAAACCCCATATGAGATAGAATATAAACATCCGGAAGATAATCCCAAAAGGCTTGATTATACAAATAATGGCTTATCTGTTATGATAACTCAGTTAGACGGAGCTTTAGGATTTGGTAATATATCATGTATTAATATGGCTACTGTATTTAAAGAATGCTATTTCGGATTTTTTTCATATAATGATGCTGATAGCTACAATTTTATGAATAAACATTTTAATTTAAATACGAAACATATAATAAAGCTTGCAAGTAGTGGTTTATTATCTTTTATAGACGAAGATAAAATAACAGACAATGGTTATTATAGAGTTATTAAAACTACATGTGATAAATATTTTAAATAAGCTGTCAACTATTTAGATTGACAGAAAAAAGTTTTTATGATACTATTAGTACCGTATTAATTTATAGAGGTGATACATATGAAAAAAGAAAAAGAAATTTATTTAACTAGCGAAGGATTCCTTAAGTTAGAAGAAGAATTAGATAATTTAAAAAAAGTTGAAAGACCAGACGTTATAGAAGCAATTAAAGAAGCAAGAGCATTAGGTGATTTATCTGAAAATGCTGAGTACTCATCGGCTAGAGAACGTCAAGGAAAATTAGAAGCTAGAATTAAAGAAATTGAATATACATTAGAACATGCAACCATCATTGAAAATAATAGTGATGGTAAAGTATGTGTTGGTTCTGTTATAACTATTAAATATTTAGAAGATGATGAAGAAGAAGAATATTCAATAGTTGGAACAAACGAAGCAGATCCATTTGAAGATAAAATTTCTAATGAATCTCCTATAGCACAAGCTGTTATGGGCAAAAAAGTTGGAGATAAAGTATCAGTTGAATCTCCTAACGGAAGTTTTGATATAGAAATAATAAAGGTAGCATAGGCTTAGGGTAATCATATAAAAAAGATTAGTATTCAGTAGAAAACATTGAATATTAATCTTTTTTATGTGAATATGTTTTGCATATAATATTATGACAGCGCCAGTTTTAATTTAATCCTTTTATTGTTTATTTTTTGCTTTTTTTTTGAAGACGCATCATATCATCTAGTTATAATACACTTAAAAAAGAAAAATATAGTAGTAATTGCTTTTTCTTAACATTTCGCTTAGCAAATGCTTGTAAAACAAATATAAATACGTTATAATACTAAATGATTTAGGGAGGAATTAATTTTATGGCAGAAAAGAAAGAAAAAAAAGCTAAAAACATTCATGAAGTTAAGATTGAAATAACTGGTGATGAATGGTCTAAAAAAATTGATGAAGCGTTTAAGAAAGTAATTAAAACCGTAAAGATAGATGGTTTTAGACCTGGTAAGGCACCAAGAAATATATATGAACAAAAATACGGTAAAAGTTCGCTTGTTGTAGAAGCAGTAGATAATAATATGCAAGAAGCTTATACTAAAGCTTTAGAAAAATTTAAGGGTGATCCAATTGTTCAACCAACGGTTGCGATTGAAAAAGCAGATGAAGAAGGCGTTGTTTACGTATTTACATTTACTACTAAACCAGAAGTTAAAATTAAAAAATATACTGATTTAGGTGTTAAAAAAGATACTGTTAAAATAACTAAAAAAGACGTAGATGCTGAAATTGAAAAAATGAGAAAAGAATATGCCGATTTACAAGTAAAAGATGGCAAAGCTGAAGAAGGAGATACTGTTATAATCGACTTTGAAGGTTTTGATGGTGATAAAGCATTCGAAGGTGGAAAAGCTGAAAATCATGCTTTAGAATTAGGAAGCCACTCATTTATACCTGGTTTTGAAGAAGCTTTAATAGGCACTAAAGCCGGAGATAAAAAAGACGTTAACGTAACTTTTCCAGAAGATTACCATGCTGAAGATTTAAAAGGAAAACCAGTAGTATTTAAAGTTACTGTTCATGAAGTTAAAACAAAGATTTATCCAGAATTAAACGAAGATTTCTTTTTGGATTTAGGTTTAGAAGATGTTAAAACTAAAGAAGATTTAGAAAAAACAGTTAAAGAATCTATGAAAGAACAAATGGATTATCAAGCAGAAAATAAATACGTTGAAGATTTATTTGAGGCTTTATTAAAAGAAACAGAAGTAGAAGTTCCACATGCATTAATTCATGAAGAAGTAGATAGAATGATTGCTGAATATGGTCAAAGACTACAAATGCAAGGAATTTCATTAGAACAATTCTATAAATTTACTAACTCATCGGAAGATGCTTTAAAAGCACAAATGCACGATGAAGCTGAAAAAAGAATTAAACTTAGATTCGCAATTGATGAAATAATTAAAAAAGAAAATATTTCAGCAACAGATGAAGAAGCAGAAAAAGATGCAGAAGAAAAAGCTAAAAAGCATAATATGAATAAAGATGAATACATTAAAGCATTTGGAGGAATTGAAATGCTTAAGTATGATTTAATGGTACAAAAAGTATTAGAAATTATAAAGAAATAATAATTGGGCAACTGGAGTTGCTCTTTTTACGAGGTAATTATGTCAAGAATGGTATTAAACGTGGTAGAAGAGGGAATAAAAAGTGTTGGACTAGAAAAGATACGTGAGCCATATGATCTAATATTAACTGATTTTTATAAAAATTGTTGTGTTATTGATCCTAAAAAAGATTATACACCAAGAAGTGGACAGTATAGTCAAATATATTCTTGTTTTAACAAACGAAGAGAAAGTAGTACTTTGGAGATTAATATAGATGATAATAATATTATTAGGGTAAAACAGTTTAATAATGAATTTAGTAATACGTTAACGTTATCTCCAAAAACACTTGAATCTACTATCGTAAGAAACAATGTATTTATTATTGGGCTATTAACATTAGAAAAAAAGTCTTTTATTAACTACGAAAATGGTATTAAATCAAATTTAGACAAGTTATATGTTGGGGATACCATTGGTACAATCGAAAGCTATGTTGATGACGAATTAGAAAAACGTAAGTATTTTTCTTATAATAGTGGTATTAATCGCCTATCTTATTATATGGATGATGGACATGTTATGGAAAAATTTGTATCTTTTGATGGATATGTTAAAGATATGTATATGAAGTTTAAGGCAACTAGTAAAGGGTCATTTTAGATGACTCTTTTATATTGATTGGTTTAATTTATTATGATATTATAACTTTCGTATTGCGATGAGGATAATATGAAAATTGATGAGATGGTAAATATATAATCTATTACGTATAAGATATTTAAATATATATATTATTCTTTCACCAACAAATATTTGTTGAATTAAATTTTTTAATAGTATATAATTGCATATTTAATTTACCAAAATTTTACGGCTTTATATTTAATAATAGACCTTGACTTTTATGTAGCTTAGTTTATAATAAAAGGTAAAATTTATCTTTGTTTGAAGGGAGAAGCATTATGAATAAAAAAGATTTACCAGTAATATTATTAAGAGGGATTATCGTTCTTCCTTACGCTGAACTTAAAATAGATTTAATTGATGAGTTAGATACTAGAATTATAGAACTTGCTTCTAATAATCATGATGGGTATGTTTTACTTGTATCACCATTAAATTATTTAGAAGAAAAAATTGAAATCAGTAAATTACCAAATTTAGGTATTGTAGGTAAAATTACAAAAAAAACAATTCTTCCAAATGGTTGTACTAGGATAACAATTGAAGGCGAAAGAAGAACTATGATAACTAATTATATTCCTTATGAGGGTGAGGATGATGTGTTTGCGGGTGTTATAAAAGCACCTACTAGGTACGCAATAGATCAATCTGATGAAAATGCTTTAGTAAGAAAATTAAAACAGGAATTAGAAAACTATATAAACGTTGTACCTTATTCTTCTAATAGCATATTAGGACAGATTGATGAAATAAACACAGTAAGTCATTTAGCAGATGTGGTTGCAAATTATATGCCAACGTCATTCGAACGTAAATATGCTTTTCTAACGACCATTAATCCTCATACCAGGGTAATGATGAATTTAGAAGACATTCAAAATGAATTAGATGTATTTGAAATTGAGCAAAGACTTGATTCTAAATTAAAAAAAGAACTTGATAATTCTCAAAAAGAATTTATTTTAAGAGAAAAAATAAAACTAATAAAAGAAGAATTAGGTGATATTTCTTCTAAAGATGATGAAATAGAAGAAATAAGAGAAAAGTTAAAGAAATTAAAAGCGCCAAAAAACATCATTAAGAAAATAGAAAAAGAAATTAAAAAGTATGAGTCAACTCCTTCTGCATCTCCTGAAGTCGGAATAATAAGAAACTATATTGACGTACTTATTAATTTACCATGGAATACATACACAAAAGATAATATGGATTTAAAAAAGGTAAAGGAAACATTAGATGAAAGTCATTATGGTTTAGAGGATATAAAAGAAAGAATAATAGAATATTTAGCGGTTAAAAAAAGAAGTGTATCTAATAGAGCACCAATTATATGTTTGGTTGGCCCTCCGGGAGTTGGTAAGACATCGCTTGCTAAATCAATTGCAAATGCAATGAATAGAAAGTTTGTTAAGATATCGGTTGGTGGGGTAAATGATCCAGCTGAAATAATTGGTCATAGAAGAACTTACATGGGCGCAAATCCAGGTAGAATAATTAATGCTTTAAAGAAGTGTGGTTCTAATAATCCGGTATTTTTAATTGACGAAGTAGATAAGATGACTAAAGATATTAAAGGAGATCCAGCAAGTAGCTTACTTGAGGTATTAGATCCAGAACAAAATGATAAATTTTATGATAACTACGTTGAAGAAGCGTATGATCTATCTAAAATAATGTTTATATTAACAGCAAACTATATAGAACAGATACCAGAAGAATTAAAAGATAGGTTAGAAATAATAAATTTATCTAGTTATACAGAATATGAAAAATTATTTATTGCAAAAAAGCATTTAATAAAATTAGCTTTAGAGGAATATGCTCTTGATTCTAAAAATATTAAATTTTCAGATGAAATAATACTTAAGATAATTAAAAATTATACTAAAGAAGCTGGTGTTCGTGAACTAGAAAGAGTAGTTAATAAGATTATTAGAAAATATGTTAAAAATATGTTAGAAGACGGTAAAGATACTATTAATGCTAAAGTTACTGAAAAGAAAATTGAAGAATTTTTAGGAAAAATAAAATATGAGAAAACTGATGTATTAGATGAAAATATTGGTGTTGTAAACGGGCTTGCATACACGTCATTCGGAGGTGATATATTACCTTTAGAAGTTGTTACATACCCATCTAAAGATAGTGTTAATTTAACTGGTAACCTTGGTGATGTAATGAAAGAAAGTGTATCTATTGCACTAGGACATATTAAAAGTCATGCTAAGGACTATGGCGTAGATTTATCTAAGTTAAATGATTTATGTATTCATGTTAATGCAATAGAAGGTGGTATTCCTAAGGATGGACCATCTGCAGGAACTGCCCTTACAACTGCGATAATAAGTAGTTTAACCAATAAAAAGGTACCTTCTTCTATTGCTATGACTGGCGAAATGACATTAACTGGTAAAGTGCTTCCCATTGGAGGTTTAAAAGAAAAAGCAATAGGAGCTTACACCGCAGGTGTTAAAACTATTTTCGTCCCAAGAAAGAATGAAAGAGATATAAATGACATTCCAAAAGAAGTAAAAAACAACTTAAATATTATATTAGTAGATAATTATAATGATATATATAAAGAGATATTTAGTAAAAAGAAGAAAAGTTAACATTTTCTTCTTTTTTTTGCATAAACATTTATTGAATGGAGATGAAAGTATGAAAAAGATAATACCGTTTATAAAGGACCTAAATTTTCAAACCAAGATTTCTGATGTAACAAGTATAGCACTTGAGCATAATTTAAATATGGAAAATGAAGATTCGATAGTAGGTAATTTTGTTGTAAGTGGTAAATATAAAATTAATAGTGTAAGTATTAATGAAGAAGATTTTGATATTACTATACCTTTTGATATTACTTTAGATGATAAATATGATAGTACTAAGATTCAAATAGATATAGATGATTTTTACTATGAAATAATTAATGAAGAAGTTTTACGTGTTCATATTGATGTTCTTATAAATAACTTGGTTTATATAAATAAAAAAGAAGAATTAAGAAATAACGAATATGAGCTTTGTGAAGAGACATTAGAAAGTAAAAATGAGCTTAATATGACCACGAACGAAGAGAAAATAATTAATGATGAAATAAGGGGAGATGTTAGTATGACTAAGAGTGCAGAAGATGTAATAAAGCAAGATGTTACTATGACTAAAAGTGCAGAAGACGTAATAATAGATAATGATAAGTACACACCAGAAAACGAAGATGAAGGAAAAATTACCACGAATGAACTAACAAATAACTTAACCAATAATTTTTTATCCGATGAAGATAACTATGTAACTTATAAAGTCCATATAGTTAGAAATGACCAAACAATAGAGGATATAATTTCTCTTTATAATACATCTAAAGAAGAATTAGAAAAATATAATAATATTTCTGATATTACCATGGGCTCTAAGATAATAATACCAACTTGTAATGAATAATTTATATAATAAAGAAATAATAAAAAAGATATGCCCAACTGTAAAAAAGATAAAGTTACATAAAAATTCAATAATATATGAGGATGAAGAAAATAATAAATGGGTATTAAAAAAAGTAGAAGATAATAATATTATAGAAACGTATAATTATTTAAATTCAAGAGGTTTTGATTATCTTCCAAGACTAGAATATTGTGATAATAACGTATATGTATATGAATATGTAAATGATATTTCAACCCCTAAGGAGCAAAGAGCATCTGATTTAATTAAATTGGATGCGCTTCTCCATAATAAAACTGTTTACTATAAAGATATATCTTTAGATGAGCTAAAAGAGTTTTATGAAAACATAGATAATATAATTAAAAATACTTATAATTATTATGATGATATTATAACTTCTATAGAATCAAGGATTTATATGTCACCTAGTGAATATATGTTAGCAAGAAATTGTTCAATGATATTTTCTTGTTTAAACTTTTGTAAAACTAATTTAGATGAATGGTATGAAATAATGAAAAAGAAAACAAAGCAAAGAATAGTTTTTCTTCATAATAATTTAGATACTAGTCATATTATTAGAAATGATGATAATGTATTAATTAGTTGGAATAAATCGAAAAGAGGATTACCTATATATGATTTTATATATTTTTATCAAAATAACTATGATAAGTATGATTTTAATGAATTATATAAGGAATATCTAAAAAAATTTCCTCTTCTTATGGAAGAAAGGAAACTTTTATTCATAATACTTTTTTTGCCTAGAAGAGTTAATTATCAAGAAAATGAGTTACTCAATACTAACGAAGTGTCAAAATTATGTAATTATTTAGTAATAACAGATAAGTTATTTATGGAAAATGAGGCAAAAAATTCCGAAAAACAAGATCATAAGATCGATGAACAATAAAAATACATGAAACCTAGCGCATAATATCAAGGCAAGTATTGCCTGATAAAAAGTAATAAAACAAAATGCAAATACTAATATTACATATATAGTCAATTTCCCAGAAAATAAATTGTTTGGACGCATAACCATCACCTTTACTGTATTATATGTAAAACTTTTATTATTTGCTAACCATATTGATAAAAAAATATGGTTTTTTTAATTAAAAGATGTTATTATATTTAAAGAATAGGAGTGGTTGATATGCCTAATAACAAGGGTTTTGCAATATCATCTGTTTTATATCTTTTATTAGTTGCTTTTTTAATGTTTCTTATGATAACGTTGGCGCAGTTTACAAGTTCAACATCAGTAATTGGTAAAGCAAA
>CANQAS010000017.1 GCA_947589535.1 uncultured Bacilli bacterium
ATTTTTTTATATAATAATAAACAAGTCTTTTATTTGACTCTATATTTTTCTGTTTTTCATATAACTTAATATGTTTAATACTGTCCTTTTGTTGAATCTTATTATATTCCAAGAAAAAAAAACAAGTCAGCAGACTTACTTTTTTATTACTTTTTTTACTAAATTTTTAAATTCTTTACCTCTAACTTCACATTCTTTATACTGATCCCAAGAAGCAGATGCTGGTGAAAGTAACACTACATCGCCAGAATTTACTATGGATTGTATTTCTTTAAATCCATCTTTTAAAAACTCATGTACGTATACTGGTATATTTAGACTATTAGCATATTCTTCTACTCTTTTTCTACACTCTCCAATTGCTATTATGGCTTTAACATTTTTCATGTATGGGGTTAAATCGTTAAAATCCTGCCCTCTTTCTAATCCTCCTAATATTATTACCGTAGGATTGTCAAAAGAAGATAAAGCTATTTGAGTACATTTAATATTGGTAGCTTCCGTATCATTATAGTACCTTACGCCATTTACTTCTCCTGAAAATTCTAATCTATGCTCTACACCTTTAAAGCTACATATTGTTTTATTTATCACTTCATTTGAAATACCAAACTGTTTTGCAACTAAAGTTGCAACCATAGCATTTTCAGCATTATGAGTACCAACTATTACCATCTCATTAGTATCTAATACTTTTTCTTCTTTATAATAAATAATACCATTATCTAAATAACAATCCGTCTTTCGTTTACTTGAAAAATACAATTTATTAGATTTTATATTTTTAGTTTGGTTTAATACTTCTTCATTTTCTAAATTAAGTATTGCAATATCATTTTCCGTTTGATTTTTAAATATCTTAGTTTTCACATCTTTATACTTACCATAATCATTATCAAAGAAATCAACATGGGCTGGAGAAAGGTTTGTCATTACTGCAATATGTGGTTTAAATTCTTTTAAGTCATTAAGTTGCTGACAAGATGTTTCCATAACAATTACATCACCACTTTGTAATTTATCCAAAAAACTAGACAAAGGATAACCAATGTTACCCGCCAAATGGCATCTAATACCTGATGCTTTTATAACTTCATAAGTAAGCGTTGTAGTTGTAGTTTTACCGTTAGTACCGGTTATACCAATTAAAGTAACGTCATTAGGCAATAGTCTATATGCCATTTCAACCTCATTAATAACTTCTATACCTAGTTTTTGTGCTTTTTCTACGTATTTATGATGAATAGGAACTCCTGGATTTTTTATTAGATAATCATATGATTCATCCAATAAATCATCAGGATGCGAACCAAAGAAAAATTTAACTCCTAATGATTTTAACTCTTCAAGTTTTTCCTTATCCATCTTATCTTCTTTTTTTCCATCATTTATTAATACTTCATTTCCACGTTTTATTAAAAACTTAGCAGATTCATACCCACTTCTAGCAAAACCTAATATAAATATTTTTTTATTTTCAAACATCTAAAACACCTCTTTAATAAAATTATACTATAATTAAGCCGTTTTGTTTAAGGTTTTTACATAACTATTTTTGTAATTTAACACGTTTTTAGTTACTAAATAATTAAATTTTTCTTTAAAGCTTGGTGATAGAACATTATAGTATTTATATATATACTCTACATCACATCCAGTTGCTTCGTGAAAATTTTCAGTATCAATTCTTAATCCAGTAACATCATATATTTCACCATTTATTAAGGCTGCACAATGCATTTTATCATTTTGCATCATTAGTATTGCATTAGAAAAGAACATTTTTATAATGCAAAAATAATCATAACAAAAACCACTGGTAAATGTTTTTATAACATCATCAGTTCCATAACAAAAACCATACATATCATAAGCATATAGATAAGTTTCATTTATTATATTTATTATTTTAATAACATCCATAAAAATCACCACATTATAAATTATGGTGATTCTTATTTAAGAATTTTGTCGAACTTTGTTTTAATCTTATTATTTTTCTATATCATACATTAAACCTTTATAATATTTCCAAGCTAAAACTCTAAATGCCATTTTATCAACTATCTCCTGGCTTAATGTACCATTTTCGATTGCATCTTTAACTTCTTTTATAGAATTTTCATAATCAGTTACAATAAGTAAATCATTACCTGCTTTTATTGCTTTTGTAACTGCATCTTTATCATTTATAGCATCCATTGCAAGATCATCAGTTATTACTATTCCAGTAAATCCTAATTCATTTCTAAGTACGTTGTGAGTAGTAGCCGAAAGTGATGAAGGATTTTCTGTATCCATCGCAGGAACTATGGTATGACTTACCAAAACTGCTTCTGCACCAGCTTTTATACCTGCTCTAAACGGAGGAATATCATCTTCCATTATTTTAGAATATATTCTATTATCAGTTGCAGATGTTTTATGAGTATCTGCATTATCTCCATATCCTGGGAAATGTTTTAATGTGTATGATACTTTTGAACCTTTACTTGCATCTATAACCGTTTTAGCATACTCGCTAGTTATTTTAGTATCTTCTTTAATAGTTCTTTCATACATATAACTATTAGGATCTGTTGCAATATCAACTACTGGAGCTAAATTAACATTTATTCCTAAATCTTCTAATATGTCACTTTTGTTTATTGTATCTTTCTTTATTGCTTCCATTTTCCCTTCTTTATAAAGTTCGGATGGTGATTTAAATGGTGTTTGTACTAAGTTAGTATTGTTACTAATTCTTGTTACTTTACCCCCTTCTTCATCAGTTGCAATTAAAAGAGGTATTTTAGATACATCTTGGAAGCTATCAACCATGTCTATTACTTCTTTTTTCGTTTTATTATCAAAGTCTCTTTGAAATAATAAATAGCCACCAAATTGATATTTTTCTAAATCCGATATCTTGTTTTCTTCTGGAACCCTAACTAAAAATATTTGACCGATTCTCTCGTTTAATGATAACGTTTTCATTTTCGTATAAGCCATCTCATAGAACTCACTAAAAATACCACCATCATTCCAAGTTTCTGGTACTTTATTATCATCAGTATAGGCAGTAGCACTTATAATTTTAGCAGCTTGTTTTTCTTTATTTTTATTAAGTTTACCATCATACTTAATATTAATGGTTTCTCCAACCTCAAAAGAGTCACTACCAGTTCCAACAAATGTATATATGATATTATCTTTATCTGATACTTTAACATAATCACTTGATACTTCTAAAACATTACCTTTTATGCTAGAGGTCTTTTTAGTATTAGTTTTAGTTTCTGGTTTAACTAAAACCGCAACAACCATACAAATAAATATTGCAAATATGCAAATAAATACTTTCTTATTCATTATTCTCCTATTCCTTTCATTCTATAATAAATAGTATGAAAAAACACCTAGTTATATTAATAAATAGATGTTTTTTTATTTAATATTATTTAACACATTTTTTACTAGTTTTTATAACCATTTCATTAAAGCGTATGTAACTATTAAGATATCTCCAAAAATATTTTTTAAAGGTTTCATAAACCTTTTCGTTTATTCTATTATGATTTAAACCAATTATTTTAAGCTCTTTATCAGTTAAAGTATAATAATCTTTTAATGTATGCTTACCATTAACATCATATGCTTGTCCATTAATAACTATAAAAATATGACTTATATGAGCATATTGTTTATCTCTTACCGCAAAAGCAGCATTTTTATATACGGTTTTTAACATTCTTGCAAAATAAAAACAATAACCATGATTAAAAGTTTTATTGACTGGAAAATATAAAAAGTCATCTATAAAAGTACCGTTATAAAATTCTTTTGTGCTCTCATATGCCTTTTTAATTAATTCAATAACAGCTTCAACGTTATCTTCTAAAAAATCATTTAAATCTTTATCCACATAATATCTCATAATATTCCTCTTTATGTCAGAATATTGTACAATATTAAAAAAAAGAAGTAAACTACTTCTTTTCAATTTTTTCATTTCCACCCATATAAGGTCTTAATACTTCTGGAATAGTTACACATCCATCTTCTTATAAGTTATTTTCTAAAAATGCTATTAACATTCTAGGAGGCGCAATAACAGTATTACTCGTTGTTGCAATTTCCACATATTTTTACTTTAATTATAATAATTTTCTCCTTTAATGTAATTTATCTCAATTTCAAATTATCATATTCATCTCCACCTAATACTTCTAGGGTGATATCTTCTAAAGACAATTTTTGTACCAGTTTTCCTTCTTCTTAGGCTAGTATTTGTCTAATTTATTTTGAAACCATAAAATTCATTACTAAATCAATTAATACATCATTTTACTTAGGATTAGATTCTGCTATAAGTAACGTAATTGCAACAAGTGTATTATCGTCAATAACTTGTCCTTTTCCATTATATAAAATTTTAGGAAGTATATAAATAATGTAGCAACTATTATTTTGTTACCATCAATGAAAGTATGATTTTTAGTTATTAAATATAAAAAGTTGGCTGTTTTTTCCTCTATCATTGAATATAAATCTTTACCATCAAAAGATTGGTATATGTATCTATAATTGCTTTTAAACCTAATTGCTTTCAAGAGAAAATAAATCACTATTACTATTAAATTTTAATTGACTAACTATGCCTATACAATCTTCATAGGTAATCTTTTTATCATTTTTTGTTCCATTAGGTTTTGATATTCTTTTATAATCATAATCGTCTAGCAAATCTAAAGCATTAGGATAATTATTTATTACTTTAATGATTTCCTGAGCTTCATTACCTTTTAATTCAACATCTATTTTTCCTGCAATATCTATTAATTTGATTGTCTTTTGAAGATATTCTAATCTTTTTTGATTAATAGCATAACTTTTAATCATGTAATATTTTAATATTTTATTTGTCCATTTTCTAAAAATAACATCATTTTTAGATTTTACACGATAACCTACACTGATTATTATATCCAAATTATATTAATCTATTTTTCTAGTTTGAGTTTTATCCAATAATGCCCCGTGTTGAGTGGTATGTGCAAATTTTGCACATACCACATTTTATCTAATTCATTTTCTTTAAAAACATTATTTATATGTCTTACTATAACTGTTCTATCTCTATAAAACAATTTAGCCATTTGTTCTAAATATAGCCATCCGGTTTCATCTTTCATATTGACCTCTAACTTAACATTTTAATTTTCAAATAATATAATTTCATTCTTCATTATTTATTCCTTTCTTTCATTTGATTTTATAAAGTTGTTATATAGCAAGAACATTTTATTTAACAATATATTGTGCAAAATTATTTTAAATTTAATGCAAAACATCAAAAAAGCAAACATAAATAGTCTGCTTATAAAAATTATTATAATTTCAGTTATTTAAATTAATTATTGAAATCTTTTTTTAAAATATAAACCATAACCAGTAAGGCCACCTAATCCAAAGAGCCCAAGAACAATACTACTTAAAATATTATCTGATGTATTTGGATTTTCTACATTTTGATTTAATGTTTCAGTTTTTAATTTCAAATCATCTATAGCTTGATTTATAGATTTGGCCATAGCATCAACTTGGTCTTGTTCTAAAACTTTTTTTCCTCTTACCACTGCTTTAATTGCCTCATCAACCGCTTTAAAATCTTGGTAATCATCTCTATTTAATTTATTAGCGCGAGCTATCGCTTCATCTACTTTACCATAATCAGCATCGTTAATTCTAATTTCATTACCTTCGGCTGAGCCAACTTTAAACACATCCATTTTAACATTATCAGCATTAAAACTATCTACATTATTTACTGAAATAACACCTTTGGCAGTATAAAGACCAAGATCACTATTTAAAGTTATATTTCCTCCATTAATTACAATATTTTTATATCGTGATGCACCAGCATGAATGGCAGGAACCCTCTCCGCATTTGTATTTAAATTTATATTTCCTCCACTAATTACTACTCCATCTTCATAGCCAGTCTCACTTGACAATCCCGTAACCATAATAGGCGCAGAACTAGCGTTTATATCAATATTACCACCTGTAATATTTACTTGTTTTACAACATAAAGACCTTGAGTAGTAGGAAATTTCTGTGTATTAATATTAAGATTTCCACCACTTATATTTACGACACCGTCAACTAACATACCACCTTCACTATTAATCGTTCCTGATTCTATATTTAAGTTATATGGGTAATTAATAGTATCACCAACATTACTTCCACCAACAGTATTATAAGTTTTTATTTTAAGATTTAGTGTACCATTATTTGTACTTTTAAAAGTTAGTGAACCAGTTCCAGTTCCACTACCATAAAAGACACTATGTTTATCAGCTGTTAAGTTATTTATTCCCTCGAAAATAACAGTTATATTATCTGATTTTGAAAAATTAATGCAAGGTTTTATTGGATCTGAATCTGTATCTGTTATTTCAAAAGTAGCATCTTGTAATTTTAAAGTTTTAGTTTCATTATTCCAAGACCATCCTTCCTCACTTAATTTATCCTGTGTACTAAGAGCTGTTAAATCCAAAGTTTCTGTTCTTGGTGTTTTAGCAAATACCGGTGCTATACCTAAAAGAAACAAACAAGCAAACAATGATGTCCCTAATATAATACTTTCTACCTTTTTTAACATTTAATCTCCTTCTTTCTATAATCTATTATACCACAATTACGAAAGTCATAAACATAAAAATTTTATTAATTTTTTTCTTGCTTCCTTCGCTATCTATTATATATATTGTCAAGTCTTTTAGACGTTTTTTACTGAGTTTTTATGATTAATTTATGATAATGTTAGTATTTAATTATTTCTCAAAACTAATATATTATATGCTACTGAGATGACATTGTGAGAAAGTTTGAATTTTGGTGACTTTATATTTTTTAAAGAATTTCTAGCACGTTTTGAAAATAAATTAAGAATCGTTTTCCCATTCATGCTTTCAATAGCTGATCCTACCATAATAAAACAACTATCTGGAGTCATCCCCATTTTCCTTAAATAATAGGTCTTTCCGCACCTTTTGCTACAATAACTTGAATATATTTCTTTCCTTTTAATTCATTTACAACAACATCAAATAAACCTAAAGTTGAAGGCATAATATTATCTTCTATTCTATCTTTTATTGTTCTTTGCAATAAATCAATATTATCAATTACCCCGTTAATTAATATTTTTTTTATCGTCAATTCCGATAAATATGTTCCCTCCTTCAGTATTTAAAAAGGCAATTACTTCTTTTTATAAGCACCTCATCTTTTTTGGAAATTATATCATTTTTCATTATAATTTTAATAAATAGCTAGTATTACATGAATATTTAATCAATTTTATACCCTTCTTTATTCTTATTTTTATTTTTTGATATTCCATTTATGTAATAAGATTATTTCTTAATACTCATTTATAAATGCTTGTTTTATACAATAAGCATTTAATTATCTACTTCTTTTCAATTTTTTCATTTCCACCCATATAAGGTCTTAATACTTCTGGAATAGTTACACATCCATCTTCTTGTAAGTTATTTTCTAAAAATGCTATTAACATTCTAGGAGGCGCAATAACAGTATTATTTAAAGTATGTGCAAACTCTTTTGTACCATCTTCTTTCTTATAACGAATTCCAAGTCTTCTTGCTTGTGCGTCTGTTAAATTAGAACATGAACATACTTCAAAATACTTTTGTTGCCTTGGGCTCCATGCCTCAATATCACAAGAACGGTACTTTAAGTCTGCTAAATCTCCAGAACAACAAACTAGTTTTCTAACCGGTATATTTAAACTTCGAAATAATTCTACAGAATAACGCCACATCTTGTCATACCAAGCATCACTATCTTCTGGCTTACATAAAACAACCATTTCTTGCTTTTCAAACTGATGAATTCTATAAACTCCTCTTTCTTCAATACCATGAGCTCCTACTTCTTTTCTAAAGCATGGTGAATATGACGTCATGGTAATTGGAAGATCGGTTTCTTTAAGTAATTGATCTTTAAACTTTGCAATCATAGAATGTTCTGAAGTACCAATTAAATATAAATCTTCTCCTTCTATTTTATACATCATGTTTTCTTTTTCTTCAAAAGACATAACACCATCTACAGCATCAGAGTGAATCATGTAAGGCGGAATACAATAAGTAAATCCTTTATCTATCATGAAGTCTCTAGCATACGCAAGTACCGCAGAATGTAACCTTGCAATATCACCCATTAAATAATAAAATCCATTACCACTAACACGACCTGCTGCATCTTTATCAATACCATTAAAAGATGCCATTATGTCAGAATGATATGGTATTTCATATTCTGGAACTTTAGGGTCTCCAAATCTTTGTTCCTCAACGTTTTTAGAGTCATCTTCTCCAATTGGAACATCATCAGCAATAATGTTAGGAATTGCCATCATTCTTCTTTTTATTTCTTTTTCTAATCTTTCCTCTTCTTTTTCCAATTCGGGAATTCTGTTTTTTATGTTAGCAACTTCGGCTTTAACTTTATTTGCTTCTTCTATTTTTTTATCACGCATTAAGTTTCCTATTTCCTTACTTAATGCATTAACCTTACTTCTAGCTTCATCAGCTTCGGTTTTAGTTTTACGGTATAAGATATCCATATCATAAACTTCATCTACAATAGGTAGTTTATGATCTTGAAATTTCTTTTTTATATTTTCCTTTACTAATTCTTTATTTTCTCTAATTAATTTAATATCTATCATATTAATCCTCCTTATCTACTTCTTCAAATCTATATTTTTGTTTTACATCTGTATATTTTTCGTGGTCTACTTCACTTAGAAACATATCTACTGGTCTTACCCATATTTTTCCCTTATGTGTATAAACTACAACATCCTCCATAGTTTCAGTATGCTTACCTACACCAATAACATAAATATAATCACCCTTAAAGTGTTTATATATACCATTTTGTTTTATTTTTCTCACTTTATGTATTCCTTTCTTTTAATAATATTTAAAAAGAATAAGCATAATTGCTGGAGTGATGTTAACCACGGTGCCATCCTGCTTATTCTTAATTGGTATAACGGTACTTGCCGCGAATGTTTTCATTCGTCTCAAAAGTAGATTCACTAAAATATCATTATCACCTTACACCATCCGATGACTCTCTTTAAATAATATTATTTAGTTACTATTCTTTTTCATCAATTTAAATATATTTATATATTATAATATTTATTTGTTATTGTCAATTCAATTTACTAACTATAAATTAACGTTATGATATACTTTTTGAACATCTTCGACGTCATCTAACATATTGAGTAACTTTTCAAAGTTTTCTTTGTCCTCTCCTTCTAAAGTTACCATTTCATTAGGAAGCATTGTTACTTCATCAACAATAAATTCAGCATTTGGTTTAAACGAAGTAATTGCATCTTTTATTTTAAATAAGTCTGCTGGATCTCCATAAATGCTTACGTTTCCGTCTTCTTCTTCAATTTCTTTAGCGTCTACTTCTCCCATTAAAAGCGCTTCAAGTGCTTCATCTTCACTCATGTCTTTTACTACTACAACTGATAAATGCTCATACATATGTCCGACACATCCAGAAACACCCATTTTACCATTTGATTTAGTAAAAGCATTTCTTACCATACTAACTGATCTATTTACATTATCTGTTAAACAATCAACCATAACGGTTGCTCCACCTGATGCAAAGCCTTCGTATCTAACTGATGTATAAGATTCATCTACGCCACTATTTACTTTATCAATTGCTCTTTTAATAACATCTGCTGGTACTTGTTCTTTTTTCGCTTTTTCAATTAAATGTCTTAAATTTAAATTACCGTTAGGATCAGTCCCACCTTGTTTAGCTACTTGATAAATTTCTTTTGCATAACTTGAATACACTTTTGCTTTTGCAGCTCCTGTTTTTGCTTTACTAGCTGCTATATTTGGAAATCTTCCCATAATAATCTCCTCCTTAATTTATTATTAATATCTTTTACCCATCATTCTTCTTAAGCATTCTCTGTCTTGTTTAGCTATTTTCTCTAATCTTACTTTCCTTACGGCAATCATGGCATTCATTGCATTTGCATCATGTGGTAGCGCTTTTCTATTATGAATTAGCCTTGTCATAACATCCGGACACTCTTCTGGCGAAATAATTTTATTGGGATCAAATTCATCAGAGTATCTATCTTCTTTACTTTTATTTTGCAATTCACTATCAATTTCAGTTTTTAATAGTTCTAATTCTTGTTTAGACATATTACTTAAATTCATATTAAACTCATTTCTTTAACACAACTATAATAACATAATAAATTATATTTGTAAAAATAATTGTTTAGAAAAAGAACATTTTAATCATAACTATAACAAGGTGATAAAATGATAAAAATAATTGAAAAAGACTATCTAAAAGATGATTTTATATTAAAAACTTTTACCAGTAACCTAAGTATCAAAAATAAAATTAAATTTTCTAAAAATGATGTTTATTATTTTGGAAATTATGATGTAAGCAAATTAGAAGAAATAGAAAAAAAACTAATAAAAAACAGAAAAAACATAATTAAGGCTGTGGAAAAAGGTGTTAAATTTCTAATACATGGTAATAGTATTGATATTTTTAATAACTCCTTTAAACCAAATAAGCTAAATTTATTTACTTGTTATGATAATAAAAATTTGAGGATTAAAAAAGATAAAATAAATATTAAAAATAAATATTCAAGATACACCAAATGTATAAATAGTTTAGATGAGGTAAGTGATAGCATCAACTTTAGATACAAAAACCTAATATGTTTTATGAATAAAGATGCATTAAAAAAACAAAGTATTGCTACTTTGTCATACTAACCTTAAATGGCGATTTAAAGTTAGAGTCTTGTTTTTCTTTAAAATCAAATAACATATTAAGTAAAAAATACACTACTAATATTAATATTACTATTTCAAGTACGTTTATTAAATTTTTAACGAAAGGACTAAGTATTCTTTGATTTTCTTTTTGATTAGCTCCACAATTTGAACAGTACTGATCATTTAAACCAACTTCTTTTTTACAATTACAGCATTTTTTAGTTTCTACATAAACAGGTTCATTCATGGTAACTTTCTCTATAATATTTTCACCCATAGATTCATTTTCATACATAGGATCATAATTGTTATAAGAATCTTCTTTTACGGTTAAGGTTTCTTTTTTAGGTTCTTCAAAGTATTCATAATCCTCATCAATGTTTTCATCATTTAAGGTATTTTTCCTTAAACTTATTGCTTGAAAAACCTTAATTATAAAATATATTATAAATCCAGCTATTGCAACGTATAAATAAACTTTTAATTTAGTAAGTGCATCTAATAGCGTTACAGCACTACCTAACATTCTAAACTGAATTACATTAAATAAATATATTAAAGCTGCACTTATACCTATCGCTAGTGGAACAAAGGTTAACATCTTTTTCATTATAATCCCCCTTTATGGATAGATTCCTTTTTAAATGCTTTTATTATAACCATTTTATGAAAAAAAGCAAGTATTATTAACTAATCTTGCCTATTTAAGTATTCATCATAAGTTGCCATTTTATCAACGTATTTACCATCTTCTTTAAATTCTATTATTCTGTTTGCAACACTATTTATAAGTTCATAATCATACGAAGAAAATAAACAAACCCCTCTAAATGATCTCATACCTTTATTTAGTGAAGTAATTGATTCAATGTCCAAATGGTTAGTAGGTTCATCTAATATTATTACATTTGCCTGTTTAAGCATCATTCTAGAAAACATAAGCCTTACTTTTTCTCCACCTGATAACACGCTTACCTTCTTTAATGCTTCTTCTCCAGAAAATAACATTCTACCTAAAAAGCCTCTTAGGAATGCCTCTTCCTGTTCTTTAGAATATGGTCTTAAAAAATCGACTAGGCTAACATCTTTTTTAAAATACTCATCATGATCTTTAGGAAAGTATGAATATGATGCTGTTGTTCCCCATTTAACAGTTCCTTCATCTGGTTCTAACTCTCCAGTTATAATCTTAAATAAAGTTGTTTTAGCAAGTTCATTTTTACCAACAAAAGCTACTTTATCAGTATTATTAATGGTTAAATTTAGATTTTTTAAAACTACTTCACCATCTATTGTTTTACTTATCCCTTTAAGTTCTAATACATCACGTCCTAAATCTCTATCAATATCAAAATTAATATATGGATACTTTCTTGAAGATGCCACTATATCATCAAGTTCTATTTTCTCAAGCAATTTCTTTCTTGATGTAGCTTGCTTTGATTTAGATGCATTTGCACTAAATCTTCTAATGAATTCTTGTAACTCTTTTATCTTATCTTCTTTCTTTTTATTAGAATCCCTCATTTGTTTTTGAATAAGTTCACTTGATTCTAACCAAAAATCATAGTTACCAATGTACATTTTAATTTTACCATAATCAATATCAAGAGTATGAGTACATACTTTATTTAAAAAGTGCCTATCATGGGATACAACAATTACTGTATTTTTAAAATCAAGTAAAAAGTTTTCTAACCATATCTTAGCATTTATATCAAGATAGTTAGTAGGTTCATCTAATATTAATATATCTGGATTCCCAAATAATGCTTGCGCTAAAAGTACCTTAACCTTATCTTCTCCTGATAAATTTTCCATCTTATCATTAAAGTACACTCTATCAAGTCCAATACCCGATAAAAGAATTTCAGCATCACTTTCTGCTTGCCAACCATCCATTTCGGCAAATTCTGCTTCTAACTCTCCAACACGTAAGCCATCATCATCATTAAAATCAGGTTTAGAATATATTTCTTCCTTTTCTTTCATTATGTTATAAAGTTTTTGATTTCCCATAATTACAGTTTCGATAACGTTTTTATCATCATAAGCATTATGATCTTGCTTTAAAACAGACATTCTATCATTATCAGTTATAACAACTTCTCCTGTAGTAGAATCAACCTCGCCAGACAAAACCTTTAAAAACGTAGATTTACCTGCTCCATTAGCACCTATTACACCATAACAATTTCCGTTTGTAAATTTTAAATTAACATCTTTAAATAACGTTCTTTTCCCAAAAGTTAAACTAAGATTATTTACTTGAAGCATATTATCACTTCCTCTTCTTATATAAGTTTACTAAAGAATAATATAAAAAGCAATAAACTATTTGTTTCTTGCTTTTTTTAAAATTAAGTCAATATCTAAATAACTAGTACTGTAATTTGATATCACAAGACTATTTAAATGATTTAAATAGTCATTAGTTAGTTCATGTTTTTCCAAAGGTGTGTTATAACTTTTCTGTTTAATCCATTTTTCTTGTGCATTAATTTCTTTTGTATATGATTTTGTTCCATATAAAATTGGTCTCATAATATCACCTCTATTTCACCGTATATAATTCACTTAGGAATTTAATAGATATGATAACACTTTATACATATTTTTGCAATATGTATAACACACCATCAAAAAATACTTTTCTTATAAATCGAATAATTCGTATAAACACTTTTAAAATTCTACTAATTCTATAATTTGCATATTTTTTTGTTAATAAGTTAAGGGGATATATAATAAATCATAAAACAACATATTTCATTTTCATATATTAGATAAAGTATTGAATTACACATATGAAATACAAAAAAGAAACTTTTAAAATGAAGTTGGGCCATTATAAACTATAAGTTCGTGTTGACATCTGGTGCATACAACATAAAACAAATATCTTTCATCATTAGTATATACATTTTCTTTATCAGTATAAGAAATTACTGAGTCAAATTCTAATCCTTTTGCTAAATAGCTTGGTACTACTACTAAGTTTTTATTAAAATCTTTAACATTATCTTCCATAAGACTTATGTTTTCTATCTTATCTTTTAATTTATTATATATACTTATACTTTCTTCTCTACTTTTAGTAATTATGGCAACTGAATTGTACCTATTTTTTAAATCATGTATGTCACCTTCTAGTTTTCTTATATCGTTTCTAAACTTAACAGGTACGTTATTTGGTTTTCTAATAGCACTTATATGTTTTAATCCAAGTATTTTATTTGTATAATCTATTATCTCACTTGAAGATCTATACGTTTTAGTAAGTTCTACATACTTACTATTTTCATCTAATATATCTTTTAGTATTTCAAGGGTTTCGTATCTTTGATAAGGATTAATGGTTTGATTAACATCACCAAGCACAGTAAACGATGCATTTTTAAATATTTTCTTTAAAATTATGTATTGCATCTCATTATAATCTTGTGCTTCATCTACCACTATTTGTTTTATCAAATTACTATAAGGAAAACCGTTTAATATTCCTTTTAAGTATATAAAACATAATGCATCTTCATAATTTATTTTTTTAACATTTAGTCTTAAATAATATTCTTTATTATATGTTTTTTTAAAAGAATCACTTTTATATAAATCTTGATATATCTTTTTAAAATCCGGTTTTACATTTAATAATTCTTTTATCTGTTTAATAAAACTTCTTTTATTTTTTCCATGACTAACACCTATTTTATCACAAAGGTGTTCTGCCATTTTCTCTATCCTAGAAAATAATGGGAGTTTATTAAATCTTTCTTTTAAAAGATAATTTAAGTATTCACTATCTATTACATCAAACTTTGTTTCTATGTTACCCGTTATAATTATTTTGTTTTCTAATTCATTACAATAATCTTCTATTACCGGTATCATCTTGTTAGATAGTTTGAATGATACTAACTTAGGATCACTTTCTTTTCCTGTGTAAAACCTTTCAATAAAATCAGTAAAAGTTTCTACACTTTTAAATTCTTTAGCATAAGCTTGGGCAAAGTCATGAAACGTTGTGTTCATTGCATTATCTTCACCTAGTTCTGGAAGAACGTCAGATATGTATTCCGAAAAAACATTATTAGGTGAAAAAATAAGCACGTTTGCAGATTTTAGGTTTTTTATTTTATACAGTAAGAAAGCTATTCTATGAAGTGCAACAGATGTTTTTCCACTTCCTGCAATTCCCTGGACAATTAAATGTTTATTTGATATGTTTCTTATTATTTCGTTTTGCTCTCCTTGTATTGTATTTACTATGTTTTTCATTTTCTCTGACGATGATTCTGATAAAACTTCTTGTAGACATTCATCAACAACGTTTAAATCATTATCAAATACTCTAATTAATTCTTTATTTTCTATTTTATATTGTCTTCTTAATGACATATATCCATTTATCTGACCATCCGGAGCTTCATACTTAGCAGGCCCTATACCATAATCATAAAATAAACTTGCAATTGGGCTTCGCCAGTCATAAATAATATAATCCAAGTTCTTTTCTACGTTAGTAAGACCTATATAAATAGCTTTCTTACCCTCTTTATCTTCTTTAAAATCAACTCTTCCAAAATATGGTGAATACTGAATTTTTAAGAGTTTTTTATAATACTCCATTTTCATAAGCATAAAATTAGCTTCCATCTGTGATGCCATTAAACCAGTCTGCATTTCAACGGAGTCTATGCTTCCTTTATCTTCCCATAAAACTTTTTTAAATTCAGTTATTTCCTCCTCTTTAACGTGAATTTCTTTTCCTAAAATATCTAACTGATTAGATATTTCCTTTGATGCATTTCGTAGGTAAGTTTTTTCGAGCTTCATTTCCTTTTCGGATAAAGCCATGACATACCACTCTCCTTTCTAGCAACGCAAAAAACCACATATTTCTATGTGGTGGGTAGTTAAAATCACCCAATTTTTGCAAAAACGTCAATTCCATTATATATCATATTAAAATAAATGCAAGTATATTTATACAATTATTTATCTTTTTTTACATTTTCTTCTACTACGCATCCAGGTACTCCCACCACGGTACTACCTTTTTCGACACTTTTCAACACAACGGCATTTGCTCCTATTTTTACATTTTTTCCTATAGTAATATTTCCTAAAATTTTAGCTCCACTTCCAATAAATACATTATCACCGATTGTTGGATGTCTTTTTTTAGTTTTTCCATTTCCAGTTCCACCTAATGTTACTCCGTGAAACATAGTAACATTATCACCTATTATGGTGGTCTCTCCAATTACAACACCTGTTCCGTGATCAATAAATAAACCTTTTCCAATCGTTGCACCTGGATGTATTTCTATACCAGTTCTTCTTTTTGCAAACTCAGAAATTAATCTTGCTATAAAATACATTTTGCGATTATAAAAAAACTTAGATACCTTATGATATATTTGTACTCTAAAGGAAGGATATAAAAATGCTTCTAAAGTACTTTTTATAGCAGGATCCCTATATTTAATTATATTAATCTGCTCCTTTATAAAATTTAACATCGATATCACCAATTTATTATATGAAGGGGTTAAATTAATGAATATACTTATATCTTGAATAAATATAAATAATAATGTCTAATGTAAATAAAGTAAACATCATAACCAGTTTTTTTTAAAGGTTTTTCTTAATAATAGTCACTAGGATTATCATATTAATTTTAAAATAAATTTTATTTCAAATCTAAGCTTATAATATCACCCATTTTCTATTCTTCATAAAAAATGGAAAACTCTGGTTATTTTTTACAACTTCCTATATTAATCATTGGTATATTTATATGAAAAAAAGTAACTTTTGGTTACTTTTTTTATTTTGAATATTTTAACTCTCCCATACGTGATGTTGGAACAAATCCAGGTTCTGAATTTATAACATCAGGTATTCTATTTACAATAGTTGCACAAGTAAGCTCAACAGTTGCTGGTTTTTCAATAACAAGCGTTGTATCTGGTTCGCCATAAACAGTCCATTCATTTCTATCAAATTCTTCTTTATTATATACCTTACCTATACATTCTGTTTCTAAAGTTATTCCTTCTTTAGTTTCAGTTGTAACAACTGCGCTCATACCAGTTACTATACCTGCTTTTACAGTCATACCTAAAGTGCTAGAATCTATATCATAACTATTAAACTGGGGAACGCACTTTTGAGTTTGGCTTATAACCGTAAGACCTAACTTATCACATAACCAACCATTTACATTCCACATATATGATGGAGCATATTCCCCGCTTTCTATAATTTTATTTCTTTCTTCTTCTGAAATTTCATCGCCGCTAGCAATTTTATCTTCAAATTCTTCTTTAGTAAGTCCTGCACCATGTGCCTTTGCAAGTGCAATACCATAGTCTTCTACGTTATAAGAAGAACTTCCCTTTATCTTGGTAATATTATGACTTGCACCTACTAAAGTTGTAATTAAATTACCCCAAAATGCATCTTGGTAACCACTTCCAGTAATGGTACAATTATTTTCTTTTGCTAGTTTATCTATTCTTTTAGTTAAATTTGGATTTGAATTCATTGGATAAAATGCTTCTTCACAAGTAGTAATTGCGTTTATCCCACATCTTGCGCAAGTCATTAAAGGCTCTTCTAAGTCACTTAATAAACTCATTGTAGTAACAATTGCACAATCGGGTTTTAACTCAGTAAGTAATTTTTCAGCATCCTTAGCATCACTTACCATAATGCCAATATTATCTGTTCCCATTATCTCGCCAATATCTTTTCCTATTACATCAGGATTTACATCAACCGCTCCTACTATTTCGTAACCATTTTCGATTGCGTAACGCATTGTATACACGCTCATCTTTCCACAACCATATTGAAATATTTTCATATTATACCCTACCTTTCTATAATTATTATACAACAAAAAATAGTTTATAAAAAATAGATATTTGTCACTATGTAAAGTAAAAATTTATTTTTGATTATATTTTTGATATAATTTTAATATGAGGTAAAAATTATGAATATGAATTATTATGAACTTCTAGGTGTTAAAAATAACGCTTCTAAAGACGAGATAAAAGAAGCATATAAAAAGCAAATGAAAAAATGGCATCCTGATATAAATAAAGATGAAAACGCAGTTGGAATGTCTTCTAAAATTAACGAGGCTAAAGAAGTACTATTAGATGATGATAAAAGAAAAGATTATGATATATATCTAACAAAGAAAACAGAAGAAAATTATAATAGGTATACCCAGAAAAAAAACGTAAGAAACCAAAATACTAATAATGATGAAGAACAAGTATACGAAAATAAAAAAGTAACTAAATGGGAGTATTTAAAAGATTGGCTAAAATATGGTAAATATAGTAAGCCTAGAAAACTTCTAGGTGTTATTGGGGTTTTATTAGAAAGTTTATTATGTTGGGTAATAAAAATATTATTAATTATTTTTTCATTTATATGTAATTTTGTAAGCTATCTTATTAGGTTATTATTTAGCTATATATATCCTATTGTTGGAATAATAGTTTTACTATTTATAGGACAATGTTTAACATCTGGTTTTTATAATGTTTTAAATGAAGATCCGCAAATATTTAATGCAATAATTATAATGATTTTAATGTTTGCATCAAGCTTTATATTACCTTTAATATCAAGATTAATTATATCTCCTAAAGTATTTGATATTCTATATAACAAGATAGATATTGGTTTATTTAAAAAATGCGTTGGATATAAAGATTAGACAAAATTATTACTTGACCAATTAATTAATATAGTGTAAAATTATTTTGTCAGATGGAGTGATACTCAAGAGGCTGAAGAGGCGCCCCTGCTAAGGGTGTAGGCTGGGCAACTGGCGCGAGGGTTCAAATCCCTCTCACTCCGCCATATAAAAATAAAAATCTCACTTTTTCTGAGTTTTTTTTATTTTATTAAAACTATTTTAATGTATAAAATAATCAAAAATAATCATCCTATTAAGGAAAGGATGATTAATATGAAGAATAATGAAAAGAAAAAACATTGTAAAGATTGTAATTGTAGTGAAGTTTTAGAAAAAAAAGTAAAAACCATGGAAGATGGCAAAGAATACTATGAAAAAATAGAAGAAAAAGAAAAATCAGATAAAAAAAATGAGAAAGAAGCTATGTAATTAATTAGCTTCTTTTT
>CANQAS010000018.1 GCA_947589535.1 uncultured Bacilli bacterium
CAGCAATTGATAGGAAACTCGGACTTTTGTAGTTCGAGTTTTAATATGTTTAAATTTATGATATAATAATTATCAATTTAGAGGTCTTACTTGCAAACTTACAAAGTTTGCTTATCAAAAAAGGTGGTAGATTATGAAAAAACAAAATTTGTTAAAAAGAATATATCTTATGTTAAGTAAACGTCAAAAATTAAATTTTATTATAATCATAATTATAATGATACTTTCAGCATTGTTAAGTCAATTATTACCTTTATCTATCGGTAAATTAACAGATGATGTACTAAATCAAGAAAATTTATCATTTGTAAGTATTGTTCCATTTTTGCTGTTTATTTTGGTTGTTACGGTTTCTAATGAAATTATAAAAGTAATTCGTCGTGTTATTGTAGAGGATACATGTACTAGATGCGAAAAAAATGCACGATCACAAGCAGTTAGTGCTCTTTTGCATGCACCACTTACTTATTTTAAAGAGAATATGACAGGTAATATTCATGGTAAGTTAAATAGAAGCCTAGATGGAACTATAAGATTATTAAAATTACTGTTTATGGATTTTGCACCTGCAATTTTTAGTGGAATTGCAGCTATAGTAGTTATTTTTTATAAACTACCTTTGTTTTTATCTATATTAATGTTATTTGTTATTCCAATAGGAATTATCATTATTTTTAGGCAAATATCTACTCAGAAAGGAATTAGAGTAGAATTGATGGAAGAAAAATCATCTATGGATGGAACGATGGTAGAATTAATAAATGGAATAGAAGTAATACGAGTTACAGATAATGCTGAAACTGAAGTTGATAGATTCACGAATAAATCAGAGTATTTACGTCAAAAAGAAATGAAACATCATAAAGCTATGGCGTTCTATGATTGTTTAAAATTTATTAATGAGGCATTATTTACTGTATTAGTAATTGGGGTTTCAGCATATTTAGCAGGAGAAAACGTTATTAGTGTTGGTACAGTATTAACGGCATATTTATGTTTTACGCAATTAACCACACCTTTGCGAGAATTACATCGTATATTTGATGAATTGTCAGAATCAACTATATTAGCTAGAGAATACTTTAATATCATTGATTTAGAACAGGATTTTTCTTATAAAAATAACAAAGACAAAAATAAAAAGATTAATAAAAAATCCTTCATACATATAGAGAATGTTGATTTTTCTTATAAAAATAGTAATAAAAAGGTTATTTCAGATTTAAATTTGGATATTGATGAAGGAAAATTTGTTGGTATTGCTGGACCCTCTGGATGTGGTAAATCATCACTTATAAAACTTTTAACAAAATTAGAGAAAAATACTTCTGGTACTATTACAATTGGAAATAAAAACGTAGGCGATTTATCACGTAAGGATATATCAGATATCATTGCATTAGTACCACAAAATCCGTTTTTAGTAGCAGGGACTATTAGAGAAAATATTTGTTATGGTAATCATAAAGAAGTAAGTGAAGAAGAAATAAAAGAAGCCGCCAAAAGAGCATATATAGATGATTTTATAGAATCTCTTCCTAACAAATATGATACCGTTTTATCAGAAGGAGGAAATAATTTATCTGGAGGGCAAAGACAACGCATTGCAATTGCTAGAGTATTTTTAAGGAAACCAAAGATTTTAATCTTAGATGAAGCAACAAGTGCTTTAGATAATACTTCAGAAAAATATATTCAAAAACAAATAGAGCAATTACAAATTGATAATAACACATTAATAATATCGATAGCTCATAGACTAACGACTTTAGAAAATTGTGATTTCATATTGGTTTTTGATAATGGGCAAATTGTTCAAAAGGGTAAATACCAAGAATTAATTAAAATACCAGGAATATTTCAAGATATGTATAATGGAAAGTTAAAATAAGTTGTTGTAAGTCTTTTTAGGACACTATTTATGTTTGTATTAATACTTTACACTTCTCCTTTAAATAATTATAAATTTAAGTAATTTGTTATATAATTTAAACAGGAGGCATATTATGGATGATGAAACTTTAGAAATTATTAATGGTATAAAACTAAATAATGATTTAAAAAACGAGATTATTTGTGATATGCCCTCTGATTTATCCTTGGTTGAAAAAGCAATATATATTTATATTAAAATGTGTAAAGTTTTAACATATGATGAAGAATTCTACGTATTTAATCAAGAAACCAAAGTTCAATTAAAACATGTAGATATGCGTAATCTTACAAAAATTACACCGGATAATAACAAGGTAGTATGCTACGAATTTAACGCTATATATGCCAAGTTCTTGTATGAAATTGGTATAACTGATTTTGAACTATTAGGAATATCGGGAATGGTTTTTAATGGTAAACATCAAAAATTAAACTTTACGGTCGATAAATATGAAATAGAAGCTGATTCTACAACATCAAGTATAAATGGAGATATGAATAAAGCTAAGTTAAATAGTCCATTGGTTGGTTTAAGATGTAGAAATATTGATAAACAATTAATTAAAGAATTCAATATGATGATTTCTAAAGTATATAGTATTGTTGTTAGACAAGAATTAGAAAAGTTAGAAAAAGGTGCCATGTATGTAGATTCATCGATTGGTAATTATATGCTTCATGGTATTATCGACGAAGCTAGAATGAATTTAATTTCTTTAGCTTCGGCTGATTTATCTGAAGAAGAATTTGATGGTCTTAGTGAAAAAGAATATCTTAAGAGAAGAATAAACTCATATATTGAAATATTATCAAATTGTGATTTATCACCAATTGATACCATGCATTTTTCTTTGACTTTAAGAAATGCAGCCTTTACTGAAACTGAGAAAAAAAACAATATTATTATAAGTTATGTAAAAGATAACGAAGAGTATGCTGAAGGAAAAGAAGCTGGATTAAGTGCAATAATAACAACATCGGAAGATATTATAATTTATAATGAAGAATCAAATAGTAATAATTATTTTTACTTTGTTCCAAGTAAGGGTGTTACTAAAATTAGTAAACAAGAGTTAATTAATAAATTTAATAGTGGTAAACTTCAGCAAATAGAAGATGAACATTTAATACCAGGTATTTCGTCTAGCGATGAATTAAAAATGGATTTATAAGGAGTGATTTTGTTATATGTTAGCGTCAATTTCAAAATGGATAATATTAATAATTATTATAAGTATAGTTGTATTGGTAATTAAAGCAGGTATGAAAATAATTAATATAGCTGTTATGGTATTGATACTTGGTTTTGCTTGGTTTTCATTTTTTACTGATCAAGGGGCGGCAAGACTTTCTATCTTAATATCAGGTCATCCTTTAATTGCGTATACTACGCATTTGGAAAAACAAGAATCTATTTCAAATGATCATGTTATATATTTTACATCATCAAAACCATTAGATACTAAATATGTGAAGTGTAATAAATCATGGATTATTAGGATGCCTGTTGTAGAATAACCTTATGGTTATTTTTTTTTAAAGAACTTGCTATTTAAAAATAAATGTAGTAAAATATTTATGCATTTGGATGCTTAGCTCAGTTGGTTAGAGCACCTGCCTTACAAGCAGGGGGTCATAGGTTCGAGTCCTATAGCGTCCACCATATTTTTAATTCAAAAGTATTTGAAAATTGAAAAATATGTGATATAATTAACTAGTAATTTCAAATGGGCTGTTAGCTCAGTTGGTAGAGCAACTGACTCTTAATCAGTGGGTCTAGGGTTCGAATCCCTAACAGCCCACCATTTGAAAATTAAAGACATCTTTTTGATGTCTTTTTTTGTAAAATAATAAATTATTTTATTGTAACGGATTTTTAAATGTGATATTATTTTTATAGTAAATGGAGGTAAATAAAATGACATACATAGATTTAGTGGTTTTAATAGTTGCGATAGTGATAATAGTAATATACTCAAAGAGATTTCAAACTTATATATTTGGTTTTGGAATGATAGATATTTTATTTAGAATATTAAATATCATAAATGGTTTTATACCAGTTAAAGAAATAAGGGTATTTATTGATACATATATTCCAGCATCTGTTCCAAGTGTTATAAATCATTATACAAAAGGTATATTTAATACGGTATTAATATGGATATATGTAATCGTGATGATTATATTCTTATATTACATAGTTAGGGTTTTTGTAAAAAGAAAAAAAATATAATAATATTAAATGATTTACAACGAATTTATAAAAACAAATAAAAATAATATTTACACTAGTACATAAATTAACGTGCTAGTTTTTTTGTTATTTGATATACTTAAATAGTAACAACATTGGAGGTAATTAAAGTGAATGAAAATATTATAAAAGAAATAAGTGTAGAAATAAACGTAGATGAATGGCAAACTAAAGCAACTCTAGAAATGCTTGAGGAAGGAAGTACTATTCCATTTATCGCAAGATATAGAAAAGAAAAAACAGGAGGCCTTACAGAAGAACAAATAAAAGTAATAGATGATGCTTATGAATATCAAGTTAATTTGCTTAAAAGAAAAGAAGATGTTATAAGGTTAATTGATGAAAAAGAACTTTTAACTGATGAACTTAAAGAACAAATAATGAACTGTACAAAATTAGTTGAAGTAGAAGATCTTTATAGACCATATAAAGAAAAGAAAAAAACTAAGGCTACGGAAGCTATTAAAAATGGTTTAGAACCACTCGCTAAAATGATTATGTCATGTCCAATAAATGGCGACATAACTTCTATGTCAAGTAAGTTTATAAATGAAGTAATAACTGATACTGACAAAGCTGTAGAAGGCGCTAGATACATAATTGCAGAGTGGATTAGTGATAATGCATCATACAGAAAATACATTAGAAGTAATATGTATAAATTTGGTATTTTAGAAACTAAATTAAAGAAAAATGCAAATGATGAAAATAAAACATATGAGATGTATTATGATTATAACGAGCCCGTAAGTAAAATAAAACCGCATAGAATACTTGCCATAAACCGAGCTGAAAAAGAGAAAATAATATCTGTTAAAATAAACGTAGAAAATGCTAAAATAATAGAGTTTTTAGAACGTAAGAATATTAAAAATAACGATAGTTTTTGTGCAAAATACATAAAAGAAGCGATTGAGGATAGCTATAAGAGACTTATTTTCCCATCTGTAGAAAGAGAAATAAGAAGTGATTTAACAGAAAAAGCAGAGGAAGCTGCAATAGATAACTTTGGTAAAAACTTAGAGGCTTTACTTCTTACTCCACCAATGAAAGAAAAAATAGTATTAGCTTTTGATCCAGGATATGTTAATGGTTGTAAACTGGCAGTAATAGATAAGACAGGAAAGTATTTACACTCTACCGTAATAAAACCATTTTTAAATAACGTATCAGAAGATAAAGTAAATAAATGTAAATTAGAAGTTGCGACTTTAATAAAAAAATATAATGTAGATATAATCGCAATTGGAAATGGTACTGCGTCTCGTGAATCTGAAAGGTTTTGTGCTGAAATAATAAAAGAATTTAATATACCATGTAAATATGTAATTGTATCAGAAGCTGGTGCATCAATTTATAGCGCTAGTAAAATTGCTATAGAAGAGTTTCCTGATTTAGCAGTTGAAAAAAGAAGTGCGGTATCAATTGGACGAAGACTTCAAGATCCATTATCCGAGCTTGTTAAAGTACCACCTGAAGGAATAGGTGTTGGATTATATCAACATGATGTTGCGGGTAAAAAGTTATCGGAAAGCTTGGATTTTGTTGTATCAAAAGTGGTTAATAGTGTTGGTGTAAACGTAAATACAGCGTCTCCATCACTTTTGAAATATGTATCTGGTATAAAGAAAAATAACATTGAAAAACTAATAAATTATAGGGAAGAACACGGTAGAATAAACTCTAGAGATGAAATTAAGAAAAAGAAATTATTAAGTGATAAAATATATGAGCAAGCAATTGGTTTCTTAAGAATAACAGAAGGTACTAACATACTAGATGAAACTGGTATTCATCCTGAAAGCTATGATATTACTTTAAGATTACTTAATGAATTAGGGTTTACATTAAACGATGTCGGAACTGATAATTTGATAAATAGCTTAAATAATATTGAAGTACAAGATTATGTTTCTAAATTAAATACAGATATTTATACATTAGAGGACGTAATAAGTAGTTTAAAAAAGCCAAACAGGGATCCAAGAGATGAGATGCCTCAGCCGATTTTAAAAAGTGAGGTTTTAAACATTGAAGATTTAAAAGTTGGTATGAAACTGCAAGGAACCGTTAGAAACGTGGTAGACTTTGGGGCTTTTATCGATATTGGGCTTCATAATGATGGACTAGTTCATATTTCAAAGATATCTAAAGATTATATAAAACATCCATCAGACGTATTAGGTGTAGGGGATATAGTTGATTGTTATGTAGAAGAAATTTTTAAAGATAAAGAAAAGGTAGCACTTACTTTATTAGAACCTAATAAATAAAAAAGTTTAGTGTTTTATCTTACCATTTTTTAAAGTGTAAGATGAACCGCTAAGCTTTTTTTTATTATTTTGTTTTAGTTCTTGAAGATATTCATATAATTCTTGTTTTGTATATGAGTCTTTTAAATCTTGTTCTTCTAATAAATCTTGAATAGGGATTGCTTCTAATATTTCTGGTCCGCTAATTACTAAAAATGTTTTATCATTATAATTATAATTTACTCTATAAGCCTTGTAATCTCCTTTAAATATATCAATGTAATAATAATCCATACTACCGTCATTATATTCTTCTGTCGTAGTTTTTCTTGTCATTATTACATCCGTTGTTTGTTCATCATATTTAACTTTCAAAACATACCATTTTGAGTCTATCATATTTTTAAGATTTATTATTTCTTCACCATCGTCAATTAATTCAATTTCTTCTTTATCATTATCTTTTACTTCGTCACTATCACTATACGTTGTTTGATCATCATTCATTTTTATTTCTTTTATTTCATGTGCTGCAGTAACTATTATTGAAATTATACAAATAGTACTACAAAAATTTATGAGAATTTTCTTATTGAATGTTTTCATATGTTTTATACTCCTTTTATGCGTAATAATGATTATATATTTTTATTATATGTTTGTCAATTGATTTATAAGCATAATATAAAAGATATAATGATACAGTTATATTGTATAATTTAGTACTTGACAATACATAGTACCGAATGATATTATAAGAGTGTGAGGTGATTATTATTAATACTCAATTTAAAAAAGGCGTTTTAGAATTACTCGTAATGTTAATTGTTGAAAACGAAGACAAGTATGGTTATGAGCTTGTTGAAGAAGTGTCTAAAATAGTTAATGTTAACGAAGGAACAATTTATCCGATTTTAAAAAGGTTAACAAACGAAAATTATTTTGAAACTTACTTAAAAGAATCAACCGAAGGACCACCTAGAAAATATTATCATTTAACTATATTGGGAAAAGAAAGAAAGAAAAAACTATTAGATGAATGGACCAAATTTAACGAAAGCGTAAGTAAATTTATAAAGGAGCGTGGAAATAATGAATAAAAAAACTTTTTTAGATAAATTAAGAAATAGACTTAAAATATTAAATAAGGATGAAATAGAAGATATCATTGAAGAATATGAAGGTCATATAAATGAAAAAGTTTCATCTGGTAAAAGTGAGGAAGAAGCGATAAAAGATTTTGGAGCTTTCGATGAACTTGTAAAAGAAATATTATTTGCGTATAAAATAAATGAGGATTATGAAAGTACCGTAAAAGAAAATAATGTTATAGAAGATTTTGTAGAAAGTATTGTAAATTTTGTTAAGGATTTTATTAAGAAAACATCGCAAAAATCAAAAGGTGACGTTGTTAAATTTATTATTGAATTCATCATTTTAATTTTATTTATCGCAATCTTAAAATTACCAGTTACATTTATTCAAGAATTTGGTAGTTGGTTTTTAGAAAAGTTAATATCTCCATTTGGTCATGTTCTTAGTATAATATGGAAGTACATGACAGAGATAATTTACCTTGCTTTATCAATAATTGGAATTATCAATTTTGTTAAAAAAAGATATTTTAATGATGATGAAAATAATTACACATATAATGAAATAAAAGAAGTTAATAAATCAAAAACAAAAAAAGAAAAAATAAAGGTAAAAAAAGAAAAAGATGGCTCATTTGGAAAAATAATTGTAACCATTATAAAGGTAAGTTTGATATTTATAGTAATACCTGCTATATTTAGTTTGTTAGTATCATTTTCATCTTTAGTAATTGGTATTATATTACTTTTGCAAGGCGTTCCTTATGTTGGAATATTTATATGCGGACTAACTTACGTAAGTTTGAATTATATTTTTTTAGATTTATGTTTTAGGTTTATATTTAATAAAAAAATAAATTCAAAAATATTATTAGGAAGCATAATAACAACGGTATTGTTATTTATCTTAGGAATCATTTTATCATTTAACGAAATTATTAATACAACTTACATAGATGGTGTTCCAGAACAATATAAGAAAATAGTTAAAGAAAAAAAAGAAAAGTACACCGATGATACAAAGTTAACTTGTGATCAAATTCATCATACATCTTGTCACTATAAAATAGATGATAGTATGGAAGATGATATTTCGGCCACCATCACGTATTATGATTTTAATAACAATTATGAATTTACGAATGATTTAGAATATAAACAAAAAGAAAATAGTAAGTACTCTTTTAAAGATTGGTACAATCTTATTATAAATGATTTAAAGAAAAGGCAAATTCATAAATATGATAAAATATATACGATTGATTTAACGATAAAATTAAGTAATAAATCAATGGATCAAATAAATTATAAAAAGCTAAAAGAAGAAGATAATGATGAACAATCTTTTAGTAATCATGAAGAATACAAAGATGGTGATGAAATATATATTGATTAGAAGATTATCTTCTAATCTTTTTTATTTCATGTTATAATTACTGTAGTAAAGGAGATATGTATGAGAAAAGACGTTGTAAACGCAGTAATAGAAATACCTTTTAGGTCTAGAAATAAATATGAAGTTGATCATGATACCGGAAAAATAAAATTAGATAGGGTTTTGTATTCAGCGATGGGGTATCCAGCGGAGTATGGTTTTTTAGAAAATACTTTAGCGCTTGATGGTGATCCACTTGATATATTGGTAATAGGAACAGAGCCAACGTATCCTGGTTGTATTGTTCCTGCAAGAATAGTTGGTTACTTAGAGGCAGTTGATAATGGATTTAAAGATTATAAATTAATATCGGTAGTAGATGTTGATCCTAGATATGATGAGGTTAATAATCTTGAAGATTTATCCTCGTTTATATTAGAAGAAATAAAAAACTTCTTTGAAAATTATAAAACTCTTCAAAAAATTGAAGTTAAAGTAGGGAAATATCATAACAAGGAAGAAGCATTAAAATTAATAGAAGAATGTAAAAATAGATATAAGGAAGATGAGAGATGAAAAAAGTTGGATTAATATTAATTATTGTAATAATTGTTTTAGGAATATTTTTGATAGTTTATAATCCTACTAGTAAAACTGATAATATTAAAACTAAAAAAGATAAAACAACAAAAGTATCTACTACTACAAAAAGAAAGGAAGAAAACATAATGGACGGAATAACTCTTAACTATCATGCTTCAATAAGAATGGAAAAGAATGGAAAAATAATTTACTTTGATCCGTTTAAAATAGATAGTGCTTTAAATGATGCTGATTATGTTTTTATAACACATTCACACTATGATCATTATTCAGAATCAGATATTAAAAAAGTTATAAAAGATAATACGAAATTTATTATAACTAGTGATTTAGAAAATAAAATAAATGCTATGGGAGTGTCAAAGGAAAATATAACGGTTGCTTATCCTAACGAAAGTTATGAAATAGATGATTTAAAAATTGATACTATACCATCATATAACACTAATAAAACTTATCATAAAAAATCATATAATTGGGTTGGATATAACGTTGATATTAATGGAACTAAATATTATGTAGTTGGTGATAGCGATGTAACCAATGAATTAAAAAACGTTAAATGTGATGTTATATTTATCCCTGTTGGTGGCACTTATACAATGACTGATAAGGAAGCTTTAGATGCGGTAAATGAAATTAAACCAGAGTATGCCGTACCTATTCATTACGGGGAAACTGGTTCTAAAATAAATGCTGAAAATTTTGTTAATGGATTAAGTGATAGTACAAAAGGAATAATATTAAAATAGTTATGAAAAATAGAACAAAGATTATTTGTAAAATTTCCGCAATGATTCTGTTTTTAGCTATGGCTTTTGAAGCTTTTAAAATTGGAATTCCTTATAGTATAACCATAGGAATAATGCTTATATCTTTTAGTATTTTGTGCATTCCATATTTAAATAAAATATTATATATTCCTAAAAAAGGTAAGTTTTTTATAATTGGAACAAATTTTTTGACGGCAGCATATACCGTTAGAGTAGAAGATACAAGGTATTATAAATGTTTTATTGCAGCGTTAATTATGATATTATTTTGGACTATAACCATTCTTTATTTTAAGAAAAATAAAAAAGAAGTTAAAAGTAAATAATATGTATTATATAAAGTAAAGAATTATCTTTACTTTTTCTTAAAATTATACGTTTAATAAAAGGTGAGATAAAAGCATAAATGTATGTGAAATATATTTTAGGTAAGTGGTGTTAGTGAGTAAGGTTGGTTGCTATGATACTTGTAATATTTGTAATATATCTTGAAATTGTTGTTCAAATTTTGATAAAATAAATACCCCTGTTTTAAATCAGATGGAAATTTTTGAAAATGTAAAAAGAACTTGTAGAAATGATTTTTATGACAGTATAGATGATGATTTATTTTTATTAAAGACAAAAGATAATCATTGCGTTTTTTATGAAGATGGAAAATGCAGTATTTATGATTGTAGACCCACAGATTGTAAATTATTTCCTTTTGATATTATTAAAAAAGACATAAATTATTATTTAGTTTTATATTCATTAGATTGTATGAATAGTGAAAAACTAATTGATGAAGCTGATAATATTGATGAATTGATAGATTTTGTAAAACCGTGGATAGATAAATTTACTGATGATATGAATTATACTAAAATGAAAAAATTAAAATATAAAGTTATAAAACAAATAATATAAAATTGTTTTTACAGATTATGGTGGAGGAAAAAAATGAAGTTAATAAGTATTTTAAGTTATAACTCAATTATTGTATTATCATTCTTTTTTATATCTTTATTTAGTCTTGTATTAAATTATTTAACTAAAGGAAAGAGTAATAAAAAATTATTTTCTTCATATAGAAGTAACTTATTGGATCCGCTTACTTATGTAAGATTAGTTACGCATATATTTGGACATGCAAATTGGAGCCATTTTATGAATAACTTTTTATATATCCTTTTAATAGGACCTATGATAGAGGAAAAATATGGAAGTATAAATTTAACTATAATGATTTTAGCAGTTGCTATAATAACTGGGATATTAAATATGTTATTTAGTAATAAAAGAATATTAGGGGCAAGTGGGATAGTATTTATGCTTATTATACTTTCATCATTTGTTAATATTACTACTGGTAAGGTTCCTATCACCTTAATATTAATATTTATTTTTTACGTGGTAAATGAAATTATATCAGGGATCTTTAAAAAAGATGATATATCACACATGGGACATTTAATAGGTGCGGTATGTGGTTTTGTTTTTGGATTTTACATATTTAAATAAAAAACAATTAATTTATATTTAATTGCTTTTTATTTGGTTATTTCTCTTATCATTTTATATTCATTATATAATTTATCTTCAATTCCTTTAGCACAATTTAAAGGTGATGTAGAAGGTAAATAAATGGCCTCTTTTTTTGTTTTAGGGAAACAATATTTATTATATAAATCGAATGATTTTCTACCCGTTGTAAATATTTGTTCTACTTCTGTTTCTTTTAAAAGTTTATTTATGTTATTTACCTTAACATCTTCTATAGAACTATCACTAGAACCATGAATTAAACAAGATTTAATTGTATCCCATAAGGCTATTTTATGGCGTTTTAAGAAACTTTTTTTATTCTCTATTGTAACTGGCACTTCTTCATCATAAACCTTTGCTAGCGTTTTCCAAAATCTGTTTTGTGGATGCATATAGTAAAAACCTAGTTCTTTTGATTTAACCGATGGCATACTTCCTAATATTAGAACTTTAGAATCAGGGTTATAATATGGTTCTAAATCATGATTTACTTTTCGTTTCATAATAAACTCCTATAAAATAATAATTAATACTATATTAAATATAACATATTTTTGGTATAATTAACTTATGAAAGAAGGTAGTAAAATGAAAAGAAAGAAAATCATGTTAATATTTTTAATAGCAATCGTGGTATTACTAGCAATCTCATTAATAATTTACTTAATAACAAATAATAATGATAATAAAAATGATTATATAACTGATGCAATTAAGATTAAAGAAGAATATGAAGAATTAAATGAAAAGAAAAACGATAATGGATATATTTATCCAAAAGTTAGTTTAAAAAAAAATAACCCATTTGTTTATGCTACTGCAAAAGAAGTAATTAATACCTTAGAAAATGGAACTGGATTAATATATTTAGGATTTCCTGATTGTCCTTGGTGTCGTAATGCTATTAATGTTTTACAATATGTTAATACGGATAAAATACTTTATTTAAATATGACTGAACAAAGAGATAACTATGAATTAGTAAATGGATCTTTAACTAAGACTAAAGAAGGAACCAATGAATATTATGAATTGCTTGAACTTTTAGATCCTATTTTAACAGATTATAAAATAGGTGATACAAAAGTAGGAGAAAAAAGAATTTATGTTCCATTAGTAATCGGAGTTAAAGATGGAGAAATAGTTGGATATCATGCGGATACTGTAGAACTACCTAATGGACAAACCCCATATGATTTACTAACTAATGAAGAGCAAAATAAATTAAAATTAATATATGATGAAATAAATGCAAAAGCAACTGGTGATACTTGTGGTTTGGAAGAAGACCAGGGGTGTTAAAGTTAAAGTATCAAACGATGAATGATAATAAAAAAAGGAAATATTGTGTTAATGATAAAAAGAGAAGAAAAATTAAAATAGGTGATATAATTAATTTTACAAAATTAGGTATTATAGTTACTTATATTCAGATATATAATGATTTTAAAGAAGCTGCAACCCCATATTTTAATGAAGCCTTTAGTAATAGATACGATAATATAGATTCACTAGTATAATCATTTTATGGTAAAGGCCGTTATGATAAGGATGAAGTAAAAAAATATGGTACAGTTGTATTTACTTTAGAGAGAATAGATTAAATAAACTCAAGTAATAATTTGGGTTTATTTTTAGTTAATATAAAAAATAAGTATATATGATATAATGTTTATAGTTTATTATTAAAAAAATTGGAGTAAAATATGAAAAGATTATTAAGAATTAGTTTTGATGTATTCATAACTTCATTGACACCTATTACATCTTGGTTTTTAATTGGAATTATAATTGATAAAAATCTAACAAATGTTTTTTCCTTAACTTATCCATTACAATGTCTTTATGGGGTATTAGTTTCAATATTTGGAGTAGGCGCTAATGTTTCTATATATAAAGATAAAAATAAAAATGCTTCCAATAATGGTATATTTTATGGAATTATTATAAGTACTATAATATTTACTCTAATTGCTATTAACGCTTCTAGATACATTAGTTTTATGAATATGGATAAAAATATTTATATAACTTTTTGTAGGTATTCAACTATTCAAATTCTTTTACAAACGATACTTCAATTAGTATTAATAAAATTATATTATCTAGAAAAAAATAAAAAAGCTAATAAAATATCTATATTATTTAATTTTATAAATTTTACAATATTAATAATTACAGCTTTAATAACTAAAAATCAATTAATAACATCTGTCGTAACGTTATGTGTTCTAGCTATATTTGTATTAACATTATTATTTAAGTATATTGGTAAAGTAGATTTTAAATTAAACCTAAAGAGTTGTTTTAAATATGACTCAGTATCTCTTGCTCATAGTGTATTATTCTTTTTAATATATTTATTTGGATTTAGTAACTCATTTGCTTTTGGAGAAAAATACGTAGTTGCTATAACGTATGCTACTTTGGTAACAGATTTGCAATGGGATGTAGCACAAGCAATTAAAACTGTTGCAAAAATAGATATTGTAAAAAATAAATTTGATTATACTTACCATTTTAAAAATGCAGTAAAATTAATATTAATACTTATTTTTACTGTATTATTAATGAGTGTTAGTTTGTACCAAATATATAAACCAGATATATTAGTAATTAGTATATTTATTTTATTACATATATTTGACTTTATGACGGTGCCACCAGTATATATCAATATGTGTTATTTAGAAATAGAATATTCTGCAGTAAAAACAACTACTAATAATATAATAGCATTTATAATAAGGACCGTAGTTAGTTTTTTACCAACACCATTTTGTACAATAATAGGACAAATGTGTTCATCGATATATGAATTTTTATATGCAACAATCACATATAAAAAATACAATGCTAATTTAAAACGTGTAAGAAGTAAAAAAAGATTAAAAAAATTATGATATAATAAAAATATAAAGTAGGTGTGTAAATATGTATATAAATAATAAGTTAAGAGACATAGTATATTCTAATAATTTACAACATGGATTTTGGGATAATATACGTTCATATGATGAATTTGTAAAAAATCTAATTGGAGAATTTCACGAAACACAAGAAGAGTTAAATAGTGGAAGAAAACCTACAGAAGTTTATTTTAAACACGGTAATAAACCTGAAGGTGCTCCTACAGAACTTGCGGATATTATTATATTTATATTAGATTATTTTGGTGGAAGTGAACCTCAAATTGATATAGATGAGGAATTTTTAGAAATGCCTGATCAATATTATAAAAACGAAACACACTATCAGGCAGCTAGGAAAAAGGAACCGAAAGATTATTTTATAGAAATAGAAAGTGCTTGTAAAGATCATATATCTATGTCTGCATTACATAACTTATTACATGGTAATGAAACTTATATAGATGAAAGTGGAAAAGAAAGAAGTGTATCACGTGAATTACATGCCGTTATAAAATTAGTATTAGAATTTTGTGAAATCTATGGAATTAATATGGAAAAAGAATTAATAGATAAGATTAACTATAATAATTCTAGACCAAAGGATTATAGAAAAATGGGACAAGCAGAACTTTTAGAAACAGATCCGGATGAAGTTTATAAATCATTATTAGCAAGAGGATATGGGATGTATAAAGAAACTGATAACGTAGTTTCAGAAAGAGAAGCTATAAATAATATTGTTTTAGAAAAAAGAGCTGCAAGGGAAGAATTAGAGAAGGAGCAACTTAGAAAAAAATAATGAGCTGATGCTACAAGTCGGAATTATTTTAATAATTTTAGTATTTTTGATATAGAAGATAATAGAAATAATATTAATCAATAGTTATCTTTGCAAAGAGCAGGAGGCAAAAAATGGTTTATTTAAAAAAATTTACTTTATTAGATGAACTACAAGAACACGATATAGTTTGTTATGAAGAAAGAAAAATATTTAATAATTATTATCCATTACATTTATTCTCAAGTAAATCTTTTAAAAAAATTGATTTTGATAAAATTACAATTTTTTATGGTGGTAATGGTTCAGGAAAAACGACCTTGATAAATATCATTTCAGAAAAATTAAACGCTTCAAGAAAGTCATCAATTAATAAAGGTTCATATTTTGACTTATATGTTAAGCATTGTGATTATGAAATGTCTTTTGATGAACCAACTGAAATAAAATTAATAACAAGTGATGACGTTTTTGATTATCTTTTAGATGTACGTTCAATCAATGCTAATGTTAATAGACGAAAAGAAAAATTAAGTAAAGAGTATTTAGATTATAAATTTAATAAAGATAGAAATACATTTGACAATTATGATGAGTTGAAAATAAGTTATGAAACAAAAAGAAAATCTATGTCAAAGTTTGTTAGGGAACGACTAGGAAATAATAATATTATAGAGTGGTCAAATGGTGAATCCGCTCTTATGTTTTGGGAAAGAGAAATAAAAGAAGATAGTATTTATATTTTAGATGAACCAGAAAACAGTTTATCTGCAGAAAATCAATTAAAATTAAAGAAATTTATAGAAGATTCAGTTAGATTTTATAATTGTCAATTTATAATTTCTACACATTCTCCATTTTTATTGAAACTTATGGATGCCAAAATCTATGATTTAGATTTAATCCCTGTAACTACTAAAAATTGGACAGAATTATCTAATGTTTTAGTATATTATAATTTTTTTAAAGAATATGAAGATGAATTTAATAAAAAGACAGGATAATGTGATATAATAACTTTGCAGTAGTGATTGGAATTATTTCCTACTTTAACGAGTCGTTAAGGGACTAAAATTAATTATGATGATTAAATAGTAATACTCCAAAGGACTAACCTACACGTTGTGTAGACGCTCCGCTTTAGTCCATTTCCATATTACAATATCATTAGTACTGCACAAATTGGAGGTAGTAAAATTGTGGAAATACATAGGTACAAAAGAATGTAATGAGTTTTTGCTATCTCTCAATTTAATTAATTGCAAAGATGATAAGAAATACATAAAAACTATTTATTCTATTAGTAATAATATAGAAAAAAACTATAAAATATACAAAATTAAAAAACGTAATGGTAAATATAGAACTATATATGAGCCAAATTTAATTTTAAAACACATTCAAAAACAAATTTTAGTTAATATACTTAATAATAAGTCAATATCAAAATATGCAAAAGCTTATCATAAAGGAATTTCATTGAAAGAAAATGTACTTCCACATATTAATAAAGAAATGATTTTGAAATTAGATATTATAAATTTCTTTGAAAATATATTGTTTTTAGATATTTATAATGCTTGCTTTCCTATAGAATATTTTCCTAAATCAGTTGGAATGATATTAACTTATTTATGCACGTATGATAATCACTTAACTCAAGGATCACCGACTTCTGCTTATATATCAAATTTAGTAATGAAAGAGTTTGATGAAGAGTTAGGAAATTGGTGTGATTCAATGAATATATCTTATACAAGATATTCAGATGATATGACTTTTTCCGGCAAATTTAATCCTAGTGAATTAATAGCTAAAGTTAGAAAAATGTTATACAAATTAGGATTAGAATTAAATAATGATAAAATTCATATTGTACATAAGTCTTCTAGTCAAAATGTTACAGGAATTGTAGTTAATGAAAAAATGCAAGTTAATATAAAATATCGCAATAAGATAAGACAGGAGATATATTATATTAAAAAGTTTGGACTAAATTCTCATTTAAAAAAATGTAACATTAATATTGATTCAAAAAAATATTTAAATATATTGTATGGAAAAGTTCTATATGTTTTACAAATTAATGAAAATGATAAAGAATTTATAAAATATAAGTTATTTATTAAAAATTTAAAAAGGCAATATAAGTCGTAATAATTACATTGTCTTTTTCTTTTTTTTATTATAAAATTCTTCAGTTGTTTCATTCATCTCATCATTTAAATGTTTAGTAGTTTTTTCCATTTCTTTTTTATTAAATAAATTAAATCTTGGATTATTTGCTTCAATTCTTTTATGTTGTTCTTCTAACATTTCAGGGTCTTATTGACTTTTATATAAATCAACACTGATATTTCTATCAAATATTTTTTCAACTATATCTTTAATATTTTCTAATAATTCAATAACTAAATCTTTACTATTAATTATAGATTGTAAACTAATATATAATT
>CANQAS010000019.1 GCA_947589535.1 uncultured Bacilli bacterium
CTTTTTATTTGACTTAAATTTATATAAATTATACAATTATAGTACTATGAAAGAAGGTAAATAATGAATTTAAAAAATGAAAAATATATTATATTAGAGATAATTCCAACAAGTGTTGATCCTAAAAAGGGAGATGTTGCACAACTTTCAGCACTTAAAGTAGATGGTATAAAGTTAGTGGATAGGTTTGATTATAGACTTGATAAATCTAAAATAAAGATACCTGATATATTAAAAATGTTGGATTATGATAATGAAACTTTTAAATATGTTAAAACAAGTAAAACATTGATGAATCATTTTAAAAAGTTTATAGAAGATTTACCTCTTTTAATAATTGATAATACTTATACTAGAAATTATTTATGTGACATAAAAAATAATAAGGAATCAGTATTTAAATATTTAGGTTTTGAAGTAACTGATGATGTATTTGATAGATTGATGAATAAGTATGGTTTAGAACCTAGTAATTATTTAGTTGACTTAATTTATGAAGCATTAATTAAGGAATTGTAATTATGAAAATAGATATAGTTAAAACTGGTTTTTTAGAGGAAAATTGTTATGTAATATCAATTAATGATGAGTGTTTAATTATTGATCCAGGATTTGATTTTGATAAGATTAAAAAGATAGTTGGTAATAAAAAAGTTTTAAAGGTGTTAATAACTCATTATCATTTTGATCACGTTGGAGCTTTAGAGGATGTAAAAAAATACTATAATGTAGATGTAATAGATTATAGAAGTAATAAAAATCAAAATATAGGTAATTTTACTTTTGATATAATATTAACTCCTGGACATAAAGAAGATGCTGTAACATATTATTTTAAAAACGATGGTGTAATGTTTGTTGGAGATTTCATTTTTAAAGGTGGTATTGGAAGATGTGATCTTGAAGGTGGAAACTTTAATGAAATTAAAAAAAGTTTAAATATGATTAAAAAGTATGATTTAGATACGAAGCTATATCCAGGTCATGGAGAATATACAACATTGAAAGAAGAATTAGAAAATAATCTTTATATGAGAGGTGATTTTCATGAGTAAGAAAGTAGTTATATTAGGCGGAGGAACAGGAACATCAACGTTAGTTAGAGGGTTAAAAGAGTTTCCTGTTGATATATCTGTTGTAGTTTCGGTTTGTGATGATGGAAAATCAACTGGTAAGCTAAGGGAAGAATTTGATATTCCAGCAGTAGGCGATTTAAGAAGAGTAATAGCATCACTTTCTGAAACAGAACCTTTATTCGAAAAATTACTTGAGTATAGATTTAATACAACAAGTGATTTAAATGGACATACAATAGGTAATTTGCTTCTTACAGCACTTTGTAATATAACAGGAAATATGTCTGATGGTATAGAATCTTTATCAAAGGTACTTAATTTAAAAGGTAAGGTTTTACCTTTAACAGAAGATAACGTTATCTTAATGGGTGAAATGTCTGATGGAAGCATTGTAGAAGGAGAGCACAACATTACTGCATCAGATAAAATGATAAAAGATATATTTTATAAAGAAACTCCTAAAATTACTCCTGCAGTTATAAAAGATATTAAAGAAGCAGATATGATTATTATTAGTATGGGGAGTTTATATACTAGCATCATTTGTAACTTAATAAGTGATGATGTTATAAAAGCAATAGATGAATCAAAGGGAAGCATTCTTTATGTTTGTAATATGTTTACTCAACCAGGAGAAACTGATAATTTTACCGTAAGTCGTCACGTTAAAGTGTTAAATGAACATCTTGGAAAAAGAAAAATAGATACTATAATAATAAATGATGGAGAAATACCAAGTGAATTTATAAAAAAATATCATCGTGAAGAAGAAAAGGATCCTGTTAAAATTGATATAGAAGAAATAAATAAATTAAACGTTAATGTTATTAAGGATAATTTTATTGTTATAAAAAGTAATTCATTAAAACATAACACGATTAAATTATCATTAAAAATATTTGAAGAATTAATAAAATAAAGCGCTTTTATTGGGCGCTTTTTGTCGTTTTGTGTTATTATAATTTAAAGAAGGTGGTTTTGTATGGTAAGAAGTATAGATTATTTCAAAAAAGAAAATGAATTATTAATTAATACTGAAAGTGAATTTTTTAATTTAATATTTGGATCAGGTAAATATAGTGCTAAAGAAATAGATTTAATAGTTAAGGCCTATAAAATAGCAAAAAAACTTCATGATGGAACTAAAAGAAATAGTGGTGATCCATATATTATTCATCCAATGAATGTTGCCACATTATTAGTTAGGTTTGGATTTGATACTCCTACTATAATTGCTGCATTACTTCATGATTGCCCAGAAGATGAAGATTATCCTTTGTCTGAAATAGAAAGAGAGTTTGGCCCTGAAGTAGCCTTTTTAGTTGATGGAGTTACTAAAATGAAAGATGCTGAATTTAATAGTAAAGAGGAAATAATGGTAGCTACTCATAAGAAAATTTTAGTATATATGAAAAAAGATTTAAGAGTAGTTGCTATAAAGTTAGCGGATAGAGTTCACAATCAACTTACGTCTGATGATATGCCTATAGAAAATAAGGTTAGAAAGGCAAAAGAAAATCAAGAAGTATTAATTCCTTTAGCTAGAACTGCAGGTATATACATAATAAAAGACCTTTTGCAAGATATAAGTTTATTTCATTTGGATGTGCAAAAGTTCTTAAAGGTAAATAATATTAGAGAGAATTTAAAAGATAAATATACTTGGCCATTTATTAATTTTGAATTAGAAATGAAAAAAGAATTAGAAAAAGCTGGGATATTTTCTAAATTTTCTCCAAAAATAAAAAATATTGGTGCGATTAGTGAAGAGTTAGATTCTGGCAAAACATTAGAAGAAATTAGCGATTTAGCAGCAATAAGAATAATATTAGATGATGTAGAATATTGTACAACTACGTTAGAATGTGCTAGTAGAATAGCAACATTTGTTCCAGAAACATATAAAAATTATATTACCACACCTAGGTATAATGGGTATAGATCTTTAAATCAAAACATAATATATTCTGATATGAATATACAGTTAAGAATTAGAGATAATGCAATGAATAGGGCAAATAGACTAGGAATGGTAGGTAATTGGAATGATAGTTCACAGGAAATATTTTTAAATCATGCAAGAGAATTAATGAATTTAGATGATACTAAACCAGCAGAACAGTTTGTTAAAACAGCCAAGGAAAAATACTTTCGCAAACAAGGTGATTAGATGAAAAAAATAAGAAAAGAGTATTATTTTATTGCAATACTTTTAATACTATTTATTTTACTTACTATGTTTGTTTTAGGTGGTAAGGTAGATATAATAGATGAGATTGTTTTTAATAACATAATAAAATTAAAAGGTAATGTAATAACTAAAATTTTATATATTATAACAAGTCTTGCTTCAACCATAGGAATTTTTGTATTATTGGGAATAACTTCGGTAACGTTTTTAAGACGCAAAGTCTTTTCTGATTTTAAATATGTAATAGGTAATGTATTAATTGGTGTTGTTTTAATGGATATTATAAAAAATATTATTAAAAGGGTAAGACCTTCGTGGAAATGGATTGCTCAAGGTGGTTTTAGTTATCCATCTGGTCATACGATATCAGCACTTTTACTATATGGAACACTTATGTTATTAATATACAAAAAGGTACATGGTAAGGAAAGAAAACCACTTCTTATATGTTTTTCTTTAATGGTTATTTTAACTGGTTTAAGTAGGATATATTTTGGAGCACATTATTTAACTGATGTTGTGGCAAGTTTAATACTAGGATCTATAATACTTATAATTTCTAATATGTTTATGGACAAGGAGTTTAACAATGATAAAAATAAAGATAGAAAAGCCATTCAAACTAAATGACACAGTAACATGTGGTCAAATATTTAGATTCTTTCCCCAGGATGATGGTAGTTTTGATATTGTTATAAAAGATAGAGTAATTAATGTTTACATGGAAGAAAACTATTTATGCGTATCATCAAATAAAGAAGAAAATCTAAAAGAAGTAGTTATGAATTACTTTGATTTATATAATGACTATAGTGCTATGGATGAGTTTTTGATTAAAAATGACGAAAAGATAAAATCTGCTGTAGAATTTTCTAAAGGACTTATGATGCTAAAGCAAGATCCGTTTGAAACTATTATGTCTTATATTATTTCTGCAAATAATGGGGTACCACAAATAGCAAGCGCTCTTAATAATATTGCAAAAAATTATGGTGAAAAAGTTATTTTCAATGATAAGGAATACTTTCTTTTTCCACAGTATAAGGATTTAAAAGATGTAAGTGTTGAAGATTATAGAAAATGTAAAGTTGGATTTAGGGATAAATATCTTAAATCTATGGTAGATAAACTTAATAATAACGAAATAAATTTGGAAGAATTTTATAGTCTTGATACAAAGCTAGCTATGGATAAGTTTATGGAAAACGTAGGTATTGGACCTAAAGTAGCCTCTTGCATACTTTTATTTGCTTATCAAAAATATGATGTTTTTCCAATTGATACTTGGGTTAAAAAGGTTATGAAAAACGACTACGAAATAGAAGGTGAAAAGAATATAAGAGAGTTTGCTGCCAAAACGTACGGAAAGTATAGTGGTATAGCAATACAATATTTATTTAACTATGGAAGAAATAAATAGAAATGTAGTTTTATTATGAATATTAAAATAGAAGATATAATTGGACTTTATTTGGCAACGACTACAAATGATAATCAAACAATATCAGAAGTTGAATGTGAAATTATTAAAATATGTGAAAAAATAAAGGAAAAAGCTAAGTTTTTAATACCATCTATTGAAGTTAGTGATGTTGCAAAGTTTGCTTATATGAATTATTCATTTATTGAGTTGAAAAATGATAAAAATGGATATCTTAGAATAATAGTAACGGATAGTGAAAATAAAAGAGATAAGATGATTAAAATGTTTTCTGCTAATCTTCCTTTAGAAATACAAGAATATTTTGTGAATCCTGAACCTACTTTTGTGAAGAAAAATAATTAATTTTATTTTTCTTTTTTTATAAATCTTTCTAAAATTTATAAATTGTGTCTGATAATCAATTTGATAAGTAAAAAAATAAAGTTAAAAATTAGTGTCTAATTATTCAACCTTAAATTTACATCTTTTATTTAACGTGATATAATTAATTTATGATAGCGGGGTGAAATGATGGCTAAGAAAAAAACATCATCTAAAAGCAAAAAGAAAACAAAATTTCCTGTAGAGATGCTTGGAATTTTATATATAGTTTTAACTATTTTAGGTTTACTTAGATCTGGATTCGTTGGTAGGATTGTTAGTGATTTTGGTATATTTTTATTTGGTGCATTTTATAATTGGGGTTTAACATATTTCCTAATAGTAGGGGGATATGTTCTTATATTCAGGGAAAAACCAAAGTTATTTACTAAGAAGTTGATTGGTTTTTACTTATTTGCAGTAGCTATTCTTTCTATGTCTCATGTTAAATATATTATGTATAATACCAATATTGGATCTGCTGTGTTTGAAGATACTATTGCTAATATTGTATCTGGATTTAATGATGTTAATTTTATTCAAGGTGGTGGCATACTAGGAGCATTATTTTCATACCTTTTCGTATTATGTTTTGACGTACTTGGATCTAAGATTATTTGTTGGGTACTTATTCTTTTTGGTGCAATGCTTATATTTAACCTATCTCCTGCAACGGCACTTAAAAAAGTTATATTATTCTTTGTTCCTAAAAAGTGGCTTGATAAAGATAAAGAAAACGATGAAGAACAAACAGACGGTGATGGAAAGGATATTACAGAAAAGCCAGTTGATAAAAGAGTTGTCATATCAAGTGTTAATGATTTAAACCACGCATCATTAGAAGAAACTGAAGAGGTAAGTGAACCTGTTACAAATGGAGAATACAAATTACCACCTATATCACTTTTAAGCGTTCCTAAAAAGGTTGATACGAAAGCTAATGAGGCAAATATTTCATCTAATATAAAATTACTAGAACAAGTACTTAGTGACTTCGATATTTATGGAAAAGTAGTAGAAGCTCACGTTGGTCCTACCGTAACACAGTATGAATTAGAGATAAAATCAGGTACAAAGGTAAGCAAAATACTTAGTTTGAATAAAGAAATAGCTCTTGCACTTGCTGCTAAGGACGTAAGAATACAAGCTCCTATTCCAGGTAAATCAACTATAGGTATTGATATTCCAAACAAAGTAATTACACCAGTATCATTAAGGGAAGTTTTAGCAGCTGTTCCAAAAGAAAAGTCTGATAGTAAGTTACTTGCTATTTTGGGTAAAGACATCATGGGTAATCCAAGATGGATGGAAGTTAATAAGACCCCACACTTACTTATTGCAGGTGCAACTGGTTCAGGTAAATCAGTTTGCGTTAATTCGGTTATAACATCTATTTTAATGAGAGCTAAACCAGATGAAGTAAAATTAGTTATGATTGATCCAAAAAAAGTTGAACTTTCCATGTATAATGGTGCACCACACTTACTTGCACCAGTTGTAACAGATCCTAAAAAAGCCTCAATTGCATTAAAGAAGATAGTCGAAGAAATGGAAAAACGTTATGATATATTTAGTGATAGTGGAACAAAAAACATTGAAGGATATAATAAAAAAATACAAGGTAAGATAGATGCTGGAGAAACTGGATTAAAAAAATTACCTTATATCGTAGTTTTAATAGATGAGCTTGCCGATTTAATGCTTGTTGCTGCTAAAGAGGTTGAAGATTCGATAATGAGAATAACCCAAATGGCTCGTGCTGCTGGTATTCACTTAATTGTTGCAACACAAAGACCATCAACTGACGTTATTACAGGTGTTGTAAAAGCTAATATTCCGTCTCGTATTTCATTTGCAGTATCATCATCAATCGATTCAAGAACCATTCTTGATATGACTGGCGCTGAAAAATTAATTGGTAAAGGTGATATGCTATTTCTTCCAATGGGAGAAGGAACACCAACTAGAATACAAGGTTCATTTGTTTCAGAAGAAGAAGTACAAAAAGTTGTTGATTATACAGTTAAACAACAAAAAGCTCAATATGATGAAACATTTACTAATTTAACTGCTGCACCAGCTGGTTCATCATCAGCTTCGTATGATTCTAAAGATGATCAATATGATGATCCTTTATATAATGAAATAGTTGACTTTGTAATAAAAAGTGGTAAAACCAGCGCATCACTACTACAAAGAAAGTATAGACTTGGATATAATAGAGCAGCTAGAATGATAGATTTACTAGAAGAAAGAGGAATAGTTGGACCCCCAAATGGCTCAAAGCCAAGAGAAGTACTTGTTAAGTATGAAGAAAATAATAATGAAGAAGAACAAGAAGAATAGCTTACTGTTTTCTTTTCTTCTTTTTTTATAGATTTTTAGTGGGATTTTAAAAAATTTAACTAACAATTAATTAGTAAACAGTAAGAAGATTAACTTTGTTTTCTACCCAACTTTAATAAGAAGGGTGGCAATATTTATGAGATTTAGATTTAAAATAAAATTTAGTCCAAAATTTATTATTATAAAAGAAATTTAATCATAAACAATGGTTGAACTTATTTCTTGATTTATATTATACATTAATAACTTTATTATTCAATTATAATTTAGTATGTTATAATTTTATTAGAATACTTGAGTATATTAATAAAGAGGTGTAAATATGAAAATTTCAAAAAGAAAAATTAATAATATACCAGTTACGATTATTAAAACTAATAAATTTAAATCAGTTGCGGGGAAACTTTATTTTAAAAGCCCTATAACAAAAGAAAAAATGACATATCGAGCCATTTTAAGAAGCATATTATTAGAGTCATGCAAAAAATATAATACTCCAGAAAAACTTTATATTAAAGCATTGGAAAATTATGATGCATATTACAGCGCTTCATCATCTAGATATGGTAATTATCATGTAAATTGTTTTTCTTTTTCTTCTTTATTAGATAAGTATACAGAAAATGGAAATTTAGATGAAGTTGTAAATACTTTTTGTGAAATTCTTTTTAATCCATTAGTGGAAAACAATGCTTTTGATAAAGAAACCTTTGATTTGATTGTAAATACTAAAAAAGCCTCCCTTGAAAGAATAAAAGAATCTTCTGATGCGTATGCAGAAAGAATGACTTATAAAAATTTAAATCAAAACAAACCATATACGTTTATGAGTGAGATAGAGTATTTAGATGAGATGACTCCAGAAAGTTTATATAAAGATTACCTTTCTATGTTAAATGAAAGCGAAGTAGAACTTGTACTAGCAGGAGAAATAGAATTTGATAATCCTATAATAGAAAAGATAACTTCTAAAATAAATAATAATAAAACTTTTGATAGTAAACTTATAATAACTAATGATGATGAACCAGATAAGCTTATAAAAATTAAGGATAAGGCAAGTGGAACACAAAATATATTAAACATAATCATGTATTTAAAAGACGTAAGTGATTATGAATTAAATTATGTAGCTCCACTGTATAGAATAATTTTAGGTGGCGGAAGTTTTTCAAGACTATTTAAAATTATAAGAGAAGAAAACTCTCTTGCTTATTATTCGTTTGCGAGACTTGAAAAAGATGATAGTATAATGGCTATTATGATGGGGATAGAACAAGAAAATTATGACAAAGCTTTTGACTTAACATGTCAAGTAATAGATAGTATGAAAAAAATAGATGAAAAAACCTTAAAGGAAGCTAAGGTAACGCTTATATCATCACTCCTAGAATCATTAGATAGTATTTCTAACATAATTGGTAGATATTATAATGCTAAATTATTTGATTTACCGGATACCGATTTATTTATAGAAAAAATAAATGATGTAAAGCTAGATGACGTAGAGTCTTTTGCTAGGAAATTAAAACCTAACTTAAGTTACTTTTTGGAAGGAGAAAAAACCAATGGATAAGATAATAATGTCAAAATTGGATGAAGAAGTTTACCATGAAAAGCTGGACAATGGTCTAAATGTTTACTTATATAAAAAGGAAGGATTTACTAAAAAAGGGGCTTATTTTGTTACTAAGTATGGTTCTGCTTACAATGATTTTAAACCAATTGGTGAAGATAAAATCATAAGTTTTCCAAAAGGTATCGCTCATTTTTTGGAACATAAATTATTTGAGTCAGAAGATAATGAAAAGGTATTTGAAAAATTTAAGAAAAATGGAGCAGAAGTTAATGCTTATACTAGTCATGATATTACAAACTATTATTTTACAACAACTAATAATTTTAATGAATGTTTAATAGAACTTTTAGATTTTGTTCAAAAACCACATTTTACTGATGAAAACGTGGAAAAAGAAAAGGGTATTATTAATCAAGAAATAAACATGACTGATGATAATATCGATAGATTTATATATGAAAAAATGTTTGATATGGCTTTAATAGAAAATCCGAATAAGTATAAAACAATAGGTGATAAAGAAAACGTATCAAAAATAACAAAAGAAGATTTATATAAGTGTTATAATACTTTTTATCATCCATCAAATATGATACTTATTATATACGGAGATGTAGATGTAGAAAAAACTTTTGATTTGGTAAGGAAAAATCAAGCTTCTAAGAAGTTTAAAAATAAAGAAGATATCATGATAAAAGAGTTTGATGAAGCTAAAGAAGTATGCACTAAATATTTAGAAATAAAAAGAAATGTAAGTTCTCCGAGAGTAGGTATATGTTATAAATTTAAGGAAAAAAGAAGAAATGGAGAAGATAGGTTTAAAAGAAATTTATTTTTTAACATATTACTAGATATGAAGTTTGGTGGTACTTCATCGTTTGAAAAAAACTTAGTAAAAGATGGAATTATAAAAACAGGTTTATATTTAAATTATTCTTATTTTGATGATATTATGTTAATTATTTTTGAAGCTGATGTTTTAGATAAAGAAAAGTTTATTAGATTAATAGATGAAAAATTACGTGATACAAGTTTTGATGAAAGTATTTTTGAATTGGATAGAAAAGCGCTTCTAACATCAATTGTAAAATGTTTTGAAAATCCATCTAATTTTGCTAATGTTATATTAAGAAGTATAACAAAGCATGGTAAGATTATAAATAGAGCTTATGATATATATGAAACATATGATTTTGATGAATTTAAAGAGAACTTTAAAAAATTAAACTTTGATAACAAATCTATATTATATGTTGAAGGTAAGGAGGAATAAGATGCTTGAAGTAAAAAACGTAACAAAGTATTATGGTAATTTTAAAGCCGTTGATAATCTTTCTTTTACTGTAGATAAGGGGGAAATTTTTGGTCTTTTAGGAGTAAATGGAGCTGGAAAAACAACTACTTTTAGAATGATAATGAACCTAATTAGTCCAAGTGATGGAACAATTACTTTTAATGGTAAAAAAATAGATTATGACGTAACTGATAAGATAGGTTTTTTAACCGAAGAAAGGAGTCTTCTTACTAAACTTACGGTAAAAGAACAAATTCTTTATTATGGTGCTTTAAAATCACTTGATGAGGAAACTATTTTGAAGAGACTAGATAAATTATTAAAGAAATTTGAAATAGAAGAATATAAAGATAGGAAGATAAATACTTTATCAAAAGGTAATCAGCAGAAGGTACAATTTATATCTGCTATTATAAATGAACCTAAATTACTTATCTTAGATGAACCATTTTCCGGACTTGATCCAATAAATATAGAATTATTTAAAAACGTTATATTAGATCTTAAAGAAAAGGGAACATCAATAATTTTTTCTTCTCACAGAATGGATCATGTAGAGTTATTTTGTGAAAAGCTAGTTATTCTGGTAAGGGGAAAAGAAGTATTAGGTGGCTATTTAAAAGATATAAAAAGAGATTATAAGATAAAGAAGATTATTATAGAAGGAGATGTGAAAGTAACTGAACTAAAAAAGATAGACGGTGTTATAAGTGCTATTAAAACTGTTTCAGGATACGAGGTTAATATAAAAGATGAAAGTTATGCTATTAATGTATTTGAATATTTGAAGACTAAAAATAATATAACTAAGTTTATTATAGAAGAACCTTCTTTAGAAGAAATATTTGTTTCGAAAGTAGGTGAAGCATATGGAAAATAAATTTAAATTCTTAACTAAACATAGTTTAAAAAAGAAAATAAAAAATAAATGGTTTTTAATTGCCAACATAATAGTTGCTATAGTAGCAATAGCACTTGTTAATATTGATTCTATAGTAACTATGTTTGGTGGTGACTTTAATAAACCTTTAAAGATAAATATAGTAGATAATGTAGGTTATTATGAGAATATAAAAGTTGGCTTAAAAAGTGTAGAAAGCTATCTTGGAACATCAAAACTTAAAATATCTAAAATTGATGACGTTAAGAAAGCTAAGAAAAAATTAGAGGGCACTGATGATATATTGCTTATTGTAAATTCGGATATTAATAACGTATATAAAGTGGAATTTATATCTGATGCATATGTAGATACCGTAAAATACCAAGCAATAATAACTAGTTTAAATACCACTAAACAAAGTATTGCACTTGATTTGTCTGGAATTGATAAGGAAAAGTTAAATCAAATATCTTCATCGGTAGAGGTTAAAAGAAGTTTTATAAATAAAGAAAAAACCGAAGATGAAGAAAATACAAGAACGCTTTTATCGGTATCATCACTAATAATTGCACTTCCTTGTTTTATGCTTATCATGTATTTAGTTCAGATGATTGGAGCAGAGATAAATGAAGAAAAGTCAACTCGCGGAATGGAAATTATAATAGGAAACGTATCTCCTAAAACTCATTTTTTCTCTAAGATTTTGTCAAGTAATTTATTTGTTTTAATTCAAGGAGGATTAATTCTTTTATACAGTAGTATTGGTTTAATAATTAGAAAACTTACTACGGATACTTCTCATCAAGGAATGAATGCAATAAAAGAAGCGGCTGCTGCACTTGATTTATCAGGTGTACTTGATATGATAGAAAATAGTGGAATATTAAATAAAATAGGATACATAATACCACTTATCATAATCTTGTTATTGCTAAGCTTTTTAGCATATTCATTATTAGCAGGTGTACTTGCTTCTATGACTACTAATATGGAAAATTATCAGCAACTTCAAACACCTCTTATGATAGTTAGCTTAGCAGGTTTTTATTTAATAATAATATCATCTATGTTTCCTGGTGCAGTATTCATTAAAATAGCAAGTGTTATTCCACTTATGTCTATTTCTTTAGCGCCTAGCCTTTTGCTGTCAGGAGAAATAGGAGTAGGTCTTATAATAGTTGCAATATTATTACTTATGATTCTTAATTTTATTTTAATTAAATTTGGTCTTAAAATATATAAAGTTGGAATTTTAAATTATTCAGAAAGCGACTTATGGAAGAAAATGTTTAGAGCGGTAAAAGAAAAGTGATAAAATTCTATCACTTTTTTAATATAATTATAATAATCTATAAACTTGTTATATAAGGATACATCTAGAAAACGCTTGACAAAGTTCCGAACTCGGTATATTATATAACCGGTGATGAAAAATGGATTATTTAACTGTTAAGGAAGCTTCTAAATTATGGAACATAAGTGAAAGAAGAATTATTAATCTATTAAATAATAATAGAATTCCAGGAGCTTTTAAAACTGGTAGGAGATGGAATATACCTAAAGGTACTAGTAAACCAATGGATAAAAGAACAAATTATTCTAAAGAACAAATAGATAAAAAAATAATGGTAGTAGCAGGTATTAATTCAGAAATAGGAAAAGAGCTTACTAAGATATTATTAAGAAAAGGATATTACGTTATAGGTTTATATCAAAATGGTAGTAAAGTGGACGAAGAATTATTTAACGATGATGTTGAATTAAAACCAGTAGACTATTTTGATAGAAAAACCCTTTTAAAAGCAGTAAGTGAAATTAACGGAGACGTTTATGGTTTTGTTTTTATGGAAATCTATTTTGAGTTAGAGGATTCTTTAGACTTTGATTATGATAAGTTTGAGGATAGTTATAGAGTAAATGTTTTTTCTGCTAACTTATTAGTAAGGGAAATAGTTAAAAAGATGAATTTCGAATCTAGCATCGTTATTGTCAACAGCGTTGAAGCATATCGTGGATCATTTGGGGCATCAGCTTATGCATCAGCACAAGCTGCTAAAGTTAATCTTGTCCAAACATTTGCAAATGTTTATACTGAAATGTATGGTGTTAGAATAAATTCTGTTGTAGCCGGATGGATAGGTGGAGTAATGGAAAGTGACGATACATTTAATAAAACAAAAGACTCTATTCCAATGAAAAGATTAGGAAATCCACAAGAAATTGCAGATGATATTTATCTAATGCTTACAAGACATAAATATACTAATGGTAGTTCACTTATATCAGACGGTGGATATTTATCAGTTGATGAGCAATCAAAGACCGAAGATTTGGACTCTGGAAAATTTTATCGTATTCTTGATAAATTCTTTTCAGAAGCTAAAAAAGATTCCGAAATGTGGATTATATCAACCATGATGGATAATGAGTGGAATGAGGATCCTGCTGAAAGAAAATTCATTCAAAGTAATTTTGATGCCGTTAATCGCGGAGTTAAAATGCATAGAATATTTGTGTTTAGTAAAGATAAAGCCGAAGAGTATAAAAGTAATAAATATATTAAGAGATATTTAGCTAGTAATAAAATAGTAACAAGCTTCGTAGATTATGATGAATTAGTAAAAAAACATAAGGATCTTTTAAATGTTATTAAAGAAGGTTGGATAGGAATAGATGACTATGCTTTACTTGTTGATTTACCTAGCGATGGAACATCAAGAGGATATGTTACGATGAATAAACTTGAAATACAAAAAGCAAAGGATTGTTTTGAAAAACTAAAAAAGTTAGCCGTACCTTTAAGAGATATTATGAAATAAAAATTACTTTTTAATCTTGCTTTAAAACTTTAAATATAATATACTATTAGTATCAAAACGTTGATGAAGAGTATTAGGTTAATATATCTTTTTAAAGAGAGTTTATGTTTGGTGAAAATAAACAAAAGATTTTAACTGAACTAGCTTCGGAGTTATTATATGAAATAATAGTAATATAGTACGGTTAACCTCGTTATTGGTTTTAAGTGTATACATATAATGTATAAATTAAGGTGGTACCGTGGACGAATGTTCATCCTTTAACTAGGATGAGCATTTTTTAATAGGAGGAAATAATGGTAGAATATGCAAAAATAGCATTAGAATTTATTGGTGTTTTTTTAATCGTCTACGTAGGGACTTATTTATTTTCTTTTAAAAAAATAAATAAGTTTGATAGACGTAAAATGCCAACCAATATAAAATATTTAGTTTTTAAATATAATACGGACGTTGTTGGACTGGGGTATAAAAGAGTTCTTAAAACCCTCATGTTCTGTGATTCGTTTATTATAGCAACTATTTATACTATAACTAGGTTTGTTGATAATATATACGTAAGATTATTTATTGCATTCATACTTATATTTCCAATATTTGCGGGAGTGTATCATTTGATTGCAATGCATTATAGAAAGGAAAGTGAAATGTAATGGAATATAATTTTAAAGAAATAGAAAAAAAATGGCAAAAATATTGGGAAGATAATAAAACCTTTAAAACTGATGTATGGGATTTTTCAAAACCTAAGTTTTATGCACTTGATATGTTTCCATATCCATCAGGAGTAGGACTTCATGCCGGACATCCTGAAGGTTATACCGCAACAGATATCGTATCTCGTATGAAAAGGATGCAAGGTTACAACGTTCTTCACCCAATGGGATATGATTCATTTGGTCTTCCAGCAGAACAATATGCTGTTCAAACAGGTAATCATCCAAATGGATTTACTGAAAAAAACGTTGCATATTTTACAAGTCAATTAAAGGAATTAGGTTTTGACTATGATTGGGATAGGGTAATTTCAACATCTGATCCATCATACTATAAATGGACACAATGGATATTTAGTAATTTATATAAAGATGGTTATGCTAAATACGTTGATATGCCAGTTAACTGGTGTGAAGAATTAGGTACTGTTTTATCAAATGATGAAGTAATTGATGGTAAATCAGAACGTGGTGGATATCCAGTTGTAAGAAAAAATATGAAGCAATTATGTATTGACCAACCTAAGTTTGCAGAAAGACTTTTAGAAGGATTAGATGAAATAGATTGGCCAGCATCTACTAAAGAAATGCAAAGAAATTGGATAGGTAAATCAACAGGTGTTGAAGTAGACTTTGAAATAGTAGGCGGAGGTAAGTTCTCTATTTATACAACTTGTATAGAAACTATTTATGGTATTACTTTTATGGTTATTGCACCAGACGGACAGTTAATAAAAAAATTAATGCCTAGGGTAGAAAACAAAGAAGAGGCAAAGAAATATATTGATGAAACACTTAAGAAATCGGATATGGATAGAACTGAACTTAATAAGGGTAAGTCAGGTTGCATGCTTAAAGGAATAGAAGCGATAAATCCGGTCAATGGTAAGAAAGTACCAGTATTCCTAGGAGACTTTGTTTTAGGAAATTATGGTACTGGTGCGGTTATGGCTGTACCAAGTCATGATCAAAGAGACTTTGAATATGCTATAGAACATAAAATTCCAATGATTCAAGTAATAGATGGAAGAGACGTAAGCAAAGCTGCTTTTGAAAAGCAAGATTACCTAGGTAAGGGATGCAAACTAATTAACTCTGAAGAATTTACTGGTTTAACGGTTGAAGAAGCAAAGGAAGCAATCACTGACAAATTAGTTAAAATGGGTGTTGCAAGAAAAAAAACTAATTATAGATTTAGAGAGTGGATATTTGCAAGACAAAGATATTGGGGAGAACCAGTACCTATCGTTCACATGGAAGATGGTACAGATTATTTACTTCCTGATGATGAATTACCACTTATATTACCTGAATTAGAAGATTATAAGGGTCACAATGGCAAGGCTCCACTTGAAAATGCAGAAGAGTGGAAACATTATGAAAAAAATGGAAAAAAAGGCATACGTGAAACATCAACTATGCCAGGTTCTGCAGGATCTAGTTGGTATTTTTTAAGATATATTGATCCTCATAATACACAAGAATTTGCTAACCAAGAATTATTAAAACACTGGATGCCAGTTGATTTATACATTGGTGGGCCAGAACATGCGGTTGGACACTTAATGTATTCTAGAATATGGAATAATTATTTATATGATAAAGGTCTATCTCCAGTTAAAGAACCATTTAAGAAATTGGTTCACCAAGGTATGATACTTGGAGAAAATGGTATTAAAATGGGTAAACGTTTCCCAGAATTCGTTGTTAATCCAAGTGACATAGTGGAAAAATATGGTGCAGATACATTAAGGTTATACGAAATGTTTATGGGACCACTAGAAGCTTCTAAACCTTGGAGTACTTCGGGTGTTGAAGGAGCTAAAAAATTCTTGGATAGAGTGTGGAGATTATTTACCGAAGAACAAAAAGAAATCGGAGAAAATAAAAATTTAGAAAGACTATATCATGAAACCGTAAAAAACGTCACAAATGATTATGAAAATTTATCATTTAATACCGCAATAAGTCATTTAATGGTACTTGTTAATTCGATGTATAAAGAAACTATAATTCCTAAAGAATACATGGAAGGACTTATTAAGATGTTGAATCCAATATGTCCACATATTACTGAAGAATTATGGAATATGTTAGGTCATGAAGGAACGATTGCTTATGAACAATGGCCTGTATATGATGAAGCTAAACTTGTCCAAACTGAATTTGATATAGCCGTTCAAGTAAATGGTAAGTTAAGAGGAACAATTACTATATCAGTAAATGATACAGAAGATGAGATTAAAGAAAAAGCTTTATCTAATGAAAACGTTAAAAGACACATTGAAGGAAAAGAAGTAGTTAAGGTAATCGTAATTAAAAATAAGATAGTAAACGTTGTAGTAAAAGGATAATTTTTATTATCCTTT
>CANQAS010000020.1 GCA_947589535.1 uncultured Bacilli bacterium
CACAAGCTAGTGAATAATATAAAAAATAGTTCATTTGAACTATTTTTTTCATACAAAAAAATTCAATATCAATTAGCTTATCTATTTCATCAAAATATTTTTTATCCATCTTACAATTCTTATTTTGATAATCTGTCACAGAAAATAATCTTCTATCTAAAAACATATTTTTTTTTCATTATTATAAATGCATTTCTAACGTGCACTCCCATTCCCGTAATTGCAAAGTTAGTTCCCTTATCCTGTTTCCTCTTCTAATTCCCTATAAAGAGCTCCTATAACATCTTCTCCTTTTTCGTATTTACCTCCTGGAAATACCTACTTATCCGCCATGTTTTTAGAGTTTCTTGATCTTTTTATGAACAGAAACTTACCATTGTTTTCTACTATCCTGTAACAGGAATAGTATGTTTATAATCATTCATAATCATCATCATTTATTACTTTTTTTATATCGTCTTTGGTATATCCCTTGGAATATAATTTCTGTGATACAAAATATGCTAAATTACTTTCTTCATATTTACTCTTATATTTATTATATAATTTATCATAATCTTTTTTTAATTTAACTGGATCTGATTTTAATTTATATAAAGATAACTCATTTAATATCATTTGTTTTTCATACCCTAGATTCGTAAAATAATTAACTAATTTTACTTTAATGGAGTTTGAACTTCCTTTTTTTATTTTTATTTGTTTTTCCATTAAATTAGATAATTTTTCTTTTAATATATTATTATCAATATCGTCTATTACCTCGGTTATTATTTCATTATTAATACCTAATTTTATAAGTTCATTCTTTATTTTTAATGGGCCTTTATTAGTTATTAATAATTGATCATTAACATAAGCCTTAGCGAAATTAAAATCGTTTAAATAGCCACTTTTAATAAGTTTATCTACCGTTTTATCTATTAGCTTCTCACTTACTTCTTTTCTTTTTAGGTAATCTTTTATTTCTTTAATACTACGCATCCTAATTGATATATAATTAAGTGCGATACCATATACATGAATATCATTATTTTGCTTCATTAAAGAATCTAGTTCTTCCTCTTTAATTTCTTTGGTAAGTAATAAATTATTATTAATTATTACATCTTCATATAAAGTAATACTTTTGTTATTATCTAACAATAACTTATATTTTCCCTTTGCACTCTTTTTAAACTTTAATATCTTCATCAAAACCTCCATATAAGAAAAAAACATAATACTATTTTATTTGTATTAAGTCTTCCATTATCTCTTCCATCGCTCTTCCAATATTCTTTTTAGCCTTATATTTTTCTTCAGGCATTTGCAAATGTTTGGTTTCTGATATTTCGATAGCTCTTCTTGATGCAACATGAACTAACATATATTTTGAACCAACTTTTGTTAACATTTTATCTATTGATGGATAAATCACTAATATCACTCTCCCCACTCTAAGTATATACCAAGTGTAATGTAAATATCAATAGTTTGTACATTATTTTACATTATTTTTGGGAATGGCATTTTGATATTCATCCAATTTTATATCATAAAACTTTATTGATTCATCTAATCCTAAGTTCATTTCTGGATTGTCTAATACTGAACTATTAGGTGCAATTAAACGTTCTTTATATTCTTTCAATTCTTCATTTGTTTTTTCATCTGTTATGACATTTTCTAATCTTTTATTCTTTAGATTTTCAATAAAGTATACCATTAATGTTTGTTGTAATCTTGATAATCTATCATTAGGAACATCGCTTGGAATTCTGGTTTCAAAACGATCTTTAAACTCATCAAATAAATAATCATCTTCGGGTATTATTTCTTTAAGTTCTGCTTCGATCCATTTCCATAAATTATCATTTATCATAGATTTTTCATTATCATTTAATAGTCTTCCGTTAGTATGTTTTAATAATGATAGAAAATATTCATCCAATGCATTAAAATCGATAAACATTGAAAGCTGATTTAATAAAACCCTTTCTTCTAAATATTCACCATCGTCACCATATAAAAGAACTGATTTAAATCGTTCATATATAGAATTATATAAAACCATAATAGCCTCCGTACTTTACTCTATTAGTATATCATAAAAAGAAAAAAATTCCTAATTAGGAATTTTTTAGAAGTTTTGTCCGCAGCAACCTGGATCAATGTTGGTAACTGTGTTTTCTTCAGAACAACTATATTCTGGTCTATAAGTATGTTCTATGATATGATTATTAATTACTTTAGTGTGTATAGGACATATATGTTCAACTTTGTGACATATATTTCTTTCTACACATCTTTCGATTGTTGGTTCAACTATTGGTCCACAACCACATTGTCTATCCATTTCCTGGCATGATTCTTGTTGTTGATAATTATTTTGACAACAACAATTAGTATTGTCATTAAAAAACATTTAAAATCCCCCTTACCTACTTTATAGTATGAAAGTTTTTAATCTATGATTAGGTCTTTGCCAATTATATTCTTTTATTTATAACATTGTCTATATAATTTAGTTCATCTTTATACAGAATGTAATCTTTTTTTGCACCGATTTGCCTATCAGTTCCATATATATCTAAACTCTTTTCATTACCATAATCATATTTAATAACACCATATGGAAAGTCTTTGCAATTATAATTTTTGAACTCAGATATAATTTCAAAGTAGTGAGAAGCTTCTATATCTGAAACCATTTTACCTCCATCTAAATAATAAAAGGCATTTCTCTCTGATAACACAAAAGAGTCAAGATAAAGTTTCAAATTATCATGGGTCGCTTCAAAATAACCATATTCTAATAATTTATTAAGTAAGTTTTGGCCCTCCTTTGTTTGACTTAAAAAATAAGCTGGTTCTGCAGAAATACATGAAAGAATCTTCATTGCATAAGGTGTCATATAAAATAGTTTGGTAAATTGTGAAAATGAACAATCTACTATATATTGTTTATCATTCATAAATGCTAAATTAAAAGAATGCATTCTAGTGTTTTGACCTTCATCAAATAATCCAAAACTTCTACTAGTATTTAAAATAAGACTCTTGATATTATTAAACTTTAATGCGTTAGTTTGAAATCTAAAAGAGGCAAAACCACATTGAAGATAAGTATAAAGATTTGTTCCAAGTTTAGGATTAGGGCTGGAAGTTAAAGATTTTCTTGTTTCAAAAACTAAATGATCTAATAGATCAATACCTGAATTTTTTTTTGATAAATATTCATTATAAATACAAGTATTGGGAATAATAAGAGTTTTTTCAAAATATCTAATGATATCATTACAACTTAAATTATTGCCTTTATAATAGTTTAAAAGATATGATGAATAAGAATCATAAAAATCTTTCAAAATATTTTGGAAATATGAAATACAATGAAATATGTTATTTTCACCGTATGTTAATGTATAACTTTTGAAATTTTTTTCTATATCTTTTATTAATTGTTTTAGATCCTTTTCCATAATTATTTTTCCCCCTTGTTTAGTGACTTATTATAAAAAAAAAATATAAAAAAGTCTACATTTTTTATATTTATTATCTTATAATTTTTAAAGCTAAGTTTTATTAAAATGGCATTTTAAAGTTACCATTTTTCATCATTTTCATCATCTTTTGCATTTGTTCAAACTGAGTTAGTAACTTATTTACTTCTTGAACTGTTGTTCCACTACCGTTTGCAATTCTTTGTTTTCTAGAAGCTTTAATTAAACTAGGATTTCTTCTTTCTTTTAACGTCATAGAAGATATTATCGCTTCTAATCTAGAAAACTGTTTAGGATCAATACTTATATTATTAAGTCCAATTTTCCTAGCACCTGGTAGTAATTTAAGTAAGTTTTCTAATGGGCCTAGTTTCTTTATTTGTTTTAGTTGTGATAGAAAATCATCTAGATCCATTTTACCAGCTTGAATTTTTTTTACGGTAGACATAGCTTCTTTTTCGTCTATAACGGACTCTGCCTTTTCTATTATAGACATAATATCACCATTACCAAGAATTCTAGATACCATACGTTCTGGATCAAATTCTGTTAATCCATCAAGCTTTTCTGACGTACCAATATATTTTATTGGAACACCTGTTAAATGTTTAGCTGATAGAGCTACACCACCTTTAGTGTCTCCATCCATCTTAGTTAATATCGTACCAGTAAGTGGTAATGCATCATTAAAACCATTTATTACGTTTATAGCATCTTGCCCTATCATAGCATCTATTACTAATATTATTTCGGTTGGCTTTACTTCTTCGTTAATGTTTTTTAATTCACTCATTAACTCTTCATCAACGTGGAGTCTTCCGGCGGTATCTATTAATATTAAATCATAACCATTTTCTTTAGCATAGTTAATACCATTTTTAGCTATTTCAACGGGATTACCTTTACCTTCTTCATATACTTCTATATTAAGTTCTTTACCTAATTGTTTTAATTGATCTATTGCAGCAGGTCTATATACGTCACCCGCAATAAACATTGGCTTTTTATTTTTCTTTTTTCTTAATATGTTACCAAGTTTACCTATGGTAGTTGTTTTACCACTACCTTGAAGACCAACTAACATAATAATACTAGGATTACCAGACAAATTAAACTCAGGTTTTTCATCTCCTAATAATTCTAATAGTTCGTCCTTTAATATCTTTAAAAATACTTCACCAGGCTTTAAACTCTTTTTAACTTCTTCTCCTAAGGCTTTTTCTTTAACTTTATTAGTAAATTCTTTTACCACTTTATAGTTAACGTCTGCCTCTAAAAGTGCAAGACGTACTTCACGCATTGCCTGTCCAATATTATCTTCGGTTATCGTTCCATATCCTTTTATCTTACTTATTGCACTTTCTAATTTTTCAGTTAAACTTTCAAACATTTTTATCACCTTTAACAATTATATCATAAACACTTCATTTTTCTTTATATATTTTTTTCTATATAAAAAGATAGTATCATTCTAATATATCTTGCACTACCTTTTTTATTCTTTCATCAGCTATTTTAGAAATTTTTTCTTTTATACTTTTATCTTTATTATATAGTTTTAATTTTTCTTCATAAAACATTAATTTTTCTTCTGCACCCTTAATGTGCTTATGAACTGCATTACGACTAATATCATTATTTTCAGCAATTTCTGATAATGATAAATTATCAAAGTAATAATCTTCAAAATACTTTCTATTATCATTACTTAATAATTCACCATAATAATCATACAAAATAATTAATAAATTTCTTTGTTCCATCTTACATCATATCCTTAAATAAACCATATATATATTTTTCTATATCAAACGTTTCTAAATCCTCTTCTTTTTCCCCTAAACCAATATATCTTACAGGTACCCCTACTTCATCTTTTATTGCAAGTACTATACCACCTTTTGCAGTACCATCTAACTTTGTTAAAACAATACCAGTTAAATTAGTTATTTCTTTAAATGCTTTAGCTTGTGATATACCATTTTGACCAGTTGTGGCATCTATTACTAAAAATGTTTCATGTGGTGCGCCTTTAACTATTTTATCACCAACATTATTTATCTTTTCTAATTCCTTCATTAAGTTGACCTTATTTTGCAAGCGACCAGCAGTATCAATTAATACCATATCATATTTATCTTTAACCGCTTTTTCTAATCCTTGATAAACAACACTTGCAGGATCAGTAGTATTTTCATCTTTAACTACGGTACATTCTATTTTCTTACCCCACGTCTCTAATTGTTCAACCGCTCCTGCCCTAAAGGTATCCGCTGCAACTAAAAGTACTTTCTTACCTTCTTTTTTAAATTTAGAAGCAAGTTTTGCAATGGTAGTTGTTTTTCCAACACCGTTTACCCCAACAAATAATATTACGGTTGGACCATCTTCGTTATAACTAATTTTGTTTGTTAAAACATCATCATTTACGTATATTATAAATAATTCATCAACAATTATTTCAGTAAGTTCTTTAGGATTAGTAATCTTTTCCTTACTAACTCTAGCTTGTAATTTATCCATAAAATCCATAACGGTATTAACACCAATATCAGCATTAATTAATAACTCTTCTAATTCTTCAAAATAATTATCATTTATTTCATCATATTCTTTAGAAAGATTAGCAAGCTTATTAACAAAACTCTTTCTAGTTTTTGAAAGACCTTTTTCATATGTATTAACACTTTTATCCTCTTTTTTAAAAACTGTTTTTAATTTATCAAATAATCCCATAATCTTCTCCTATTTAATGTTATTAGTTATCTCATTATACGTAATTCTTCTTTTTCCTTCTGCAACATCGCTAATTAATCTAGTTAATTTAACTTTATCAGCGCCATCTTTTATGTTTCTTTGAATTAACTCAATTAACGGCGTTAAATCTTTTAAACCTCTATCATCCATTTCGCTTATTATCTCAGACTGAGATTTATACTTATAAAAATATGAATAAATAATATTTGAAATAATAAACGAATCTAAAGAATCTGATAGATTAATAAAATCTAGAAGTATTAAATCCTCTTTTGTATTATCAAAATATATTTCTTTAGAATCTTTTAATTTATCATAAGAATATATTTCATCAAATAAGTTCCTACAACTTAAATTTAATTCTTTATTTATGTCTTTTATAATGGTAAGTTTTTCTTCTGATACACCATTATTTCTCAATTTAAAAGCTATCTCTAGACGTTTTAATAACAAGACAAACATTTTATATTGACTAGCAACAATATTCTTTGAACCCTCTAAAATACACTTAGCATAAGCATCATACTCAAAAAAATCACAACCTAAATATTTTTCATTAATTATTTTTTTAGGAGCGGGATGTAAAAATAACATTGAATGGGAAAATACTGCGCAAAACGCGTTAATTACACTTTTTTGTTTTTCTAAATTACTCTTATCAAACTCAACTTCCTGCATTTTTTGTTTAGGTATATGATTTAAAAAAGTTTCCAATTCTCTTTTTGCTATATTTACACATTCTTCTTCTATTTTATTTTGCAATTTATTTAATTCTTTTCCATCATTCGTAAGCTGTATTAAGTCTTCCTTGGTTAAATTTAATTTAATTTTTTTAAAAAAATCTTCTTCTTTTTTAAAAAAAGTATCAAAATCTTCAACAACATCCTTAAAAATAATAGTTCTAATAGGCATATTATAAATATCGTAACTATCTTTTAGACCACTTGTTATAACTCGTATTAAATCTTTTATCTTCATATCTTTCTCCAATCAATAAATTACATTATACCACACATTTTAATTAAAAAAACTAGCTATAAAAATCCATGTTAACTTTTTCAATTAATATTTCTTTTAATCATACCTCTAATTTTTTATTTTTCACAACTAATATGTAAAATAACATTTCCATTATATCAAACAATGGACAAATACGCAAAAAAATAGTATAATTAACTGCGTTGATTCTTTTTTAACTTTTAAATATTTATGAAAGGAGATTAAAATTTAAAATGAATAGTATAAATAATCGTGCAGAAACGCTAGTCGTTGCATTAGGCGGTTTAGGAGAAGTCGGAAAAAATATGTACGCAATTATGCACGATAATGAAATAATTATAATTGATTCAGGAGTTATGTTTCCTAAAGACGAATTAATGGGAATTGACTATGTAATACCTGATTTCAGTTTTCTAAAAAAGAATGAAGAAAAAATAAAGGGACTTTTTATAACACACGGACACGAAGATCATATTGGAAGTATAGCATTTTTATTAAGCACGGTAGAAATACCAGTAATATATGCGCCTAACCAAGCTTGTGGTCTTATAAAAAGAAAATTAATAGACAGAAATATAAGTTATGACAATCTAAAGGTATATACTGAAGAAACAGTCGTAAAAACAAAATATTTTACGGTTGAATTTTTTGCAACTACCCACTCTATTCCAGATTCACACGGAATAATAATTAATACACCTAATGGTAAAATAGTAGAAACAGGAGATTTTAAATTTGATTTAACACCTATTGGACCTATGAGTAACATTCATAAAATGGCTGAGGTTGGAAAAAATGGTGTTAAACTTTTGATGAGTGAATCAACAAATGCATTATCACCTGGATTTTCTGCTAGCGAATCTAAAGTTGAAGAAGAATTACAAGAAATATTTCAAAGAAATACTAAGGGAAGAATTATCGTTGCAACGTTTGCATCAAACGTATACAGATTAAAACACATCGTTGAAACTTGTAAAAAATATAATAGAAGAATTGCTCTATTTGGTAGAAGCATGGTAAATAATATTGAGATATCTATCGAAGGTGGGTACATAAAAGATGAAAATAGTTTCGTATCTCCTGAAATAGCAAATACGTTACCACCTGAAGAAGTATGTTTACTTTGTACTGGTTCTCAAGGTGAGCCTCTTGCAGCATTATCAAGAATTGCAAAAGGAACGCACAAACAAATAAAATTAAGGCCAACTGATACAGTAGTGTTTTCATCCAATCCCATTCCAGGTAACAACGCATCAGTTTCTAAAACAATAAATCAATTATATTTACAAGGCGCTAATGTTTTTGTTAATAATATCGAAAACGAAATACATACATCTGGTCATGCTAATCAAGAAGAATTGAAATTAATGATTAGATTATTTAAACCAAAATATTTTATGCCAATTCATGGTGAATATAGAATGCTTAAAAAACATAGGGATTTAGCAGTGGATTGTGACGTACCTATAGAAAATACGTTTATCTTAGGAAATGGTGATATGCTAGCACTTACAAAAGATGGCATTGAAAGAAGAGAACATATAGAAGCTGAAGATATATACGTTGATGGTAATCGTATTGGAGAAACCGGAAACATAGTTATTAAAGATAGAAAAATAATGGCCAATGATGGAATACTAGTTGCGATATGTAACATTAATATGACTACTCATAAATTATTAGGTAAAGTAAATATTACAACAAGAGGATTTATATTGGTTAATGAAAATGAGGAATTATTAAGAAGAATAGAAGAAGTTGCAACAAATACCGTTATTAAAGAACTTGGAAAACAAAATGTTAATTATAATGATTTAAAAGGCCAATTAATTGCTGATCTTTTATCGTTTGTATATGAAGAAACTGGTAGGAGACCAATTATATTACCTGTTATATTAGATGTAAAAAAATAAAGAGCTTATAAATTGTAAGCTCTTTATTTTTATTATTATATTAATACTTATTGCATCTTTCATAATTAGTATCTTAAATATAGTAAATCTCATGATACTTTTGTTTTATTATAAGGTTTTGTTTTAATTGTTTAAAAGAATTACTCACCTTTTATTTCAATCCTAAACTTTTTTTCTATTTTCTTAGCATTTCCCATTACTAAATCTTTACCATCTATGTATATAACTCCATATTTTCCTGTGAATTTATTAAAAGATAAGTTACTAGTCCTATCTTTTACACAATTTATTATATCATTATAATCCACGTAACAAGCAAATCCAGGAAAGAGTAATATTTGAGAATTGCTTCCAAGCTTATTTTCTTCTAATAATGATATAACATCGAAGCCAGATACATCTGGTGCTAAATGAGCAAGCATTAAATTATTTTTGTCATATACGACCATACCACAGCAGGTTATTATTCCATATGTTATTAATACTTCCATATCATCTCTTATATGATATTCATTCATACCAATATCAGCTACCAAGGTACTAAGATCATATTTATATATGTATTTGTTAAAACCATGATGTATGGTTTTACACCGTATTATTTTATTTTCCATATGCTTCACCTACAATCTATATAAATATTATAGCATATAAAAAAGAAGAAAATTACTCTTCAGTATTTTCTTCCTTTTTAAGTTCTTTTTTTTCTAGTTTTTCATCTTTAATTTTATCTTTTACTAAAACTTCTTTTCTAGATAAATTTAGTTTACCATTTTTAAATCCTGTTGCTTTAACAATAATATCATCTCCTTCAGATACTACATCTGATGCTTTTGCAACACGTTTATCAGATAATTGGGAAATATGAACCAATCCTTCACATCCTTCCCAAAGTTCTACGAAACATCCTAATTCATCAATTACCTTAACTACTTTACCAGTATAAATTTTACCTACTTCAACTTCTTTTACTACGTTTCTTATCATTTCAGCAGTTCTATCAATTATTTCTTGGTCAGTATGATAAATGATTACTCTACCATCTTCTTCAATATCTACTTTAACAGCATTCATGTCAGTTACAGTTTCAACGTTTGATGACTCAAGTATTATCTTGGTAATCATTTCTCCACCCTTACCAATTACGTCTTTAATCTTAGCTGGGTCAATAGTAAACGTCATTGTTTTAGGAGCATATTTACTAACTTCTTTTCTTGGTTCCTTAATTTGTTTAGCAATAGTTTTTAATATTTCCATTCTTGCTTTTTTAGCTTGTGCTAAAGCTTCTTTTAAAATATCTTTAGTTATACCTTTAATTTTAATATCCATTTGCAGTGCACAAATACCATCTTTAGTACCTGCAACCTTAAAGTCCATGTCTCCTAAGTGGTCTTCCATACCTTGAATATCTGTTAAAATTGTATAATCATCCCCATCAGTAATAAGTCCCATTGCAATACCTGCAACTGGAGCTTTAATAGGTACACCTGCTGCCATAAGTGCCATACAACCAGCACAAATAGAAGCTTGTGATGATGAACCATTACTTTCTAATATTTCAGATACAATACGGATTGTATATGGAAATACATCTTCTGATGGAATTACTTGTAAAAGTGCTCTTTCACCTAATGCACCATGACCTATTTCACGACGTCCTGGAGCACCATAACGACCTGTTTCACCAACGGAAAATTGTGGGAAGTTATAATGTAACATAAATCTTTTTTGATCTTCTGGAGAAAGTCCATCAATTATTTGGTGTTCTCCTAATGCTCCTAGTGTTACAACAGATAAACATTGTGTTTCACCACGAGTAAATAGCGCTGATCCATGAGTTCTTGGAAGTAAATCTATATCCGTAGATAATGGTCTTATTTCAGTCATCTTTCTTCCGTCAGCACGTTTCTTTTCTTTAACTACTATCTTTCTAAATACGTTGTATTCAACTTCTGCTAAACAAAGTTTAACTTTAGTTAATAACGCATCTAATTCATCTTTATCAAGTTCTTCGTTTTCGTATTCAAATTTAGCTACAACATCTTCTTTTATTTTATCTGTTGCTGCAAACATTTCCAATTTATCTTTAATACGCAAAGCCTTATCAAGTGGTTCTTTAGCAAGAGAATAAACTTCTTCTTTAAGTTCATCAGTTATTTCAAGAACCTCATATTCCATTTTTTCTTTTCCAACTTCTTTAATTATCTTATCTTCAAACTTAATTAATTCTTTTATCGCATCATGGCCAAACATTAATGCTTCTAACATATCATCTTCTGAAACTTCTTTTGCTCCTGCTTCAACCATGTTAATTGCGTCTTTTGTTCCTGCAACAGTTAGGTCTATATCACTATTTTCAATTTGTTCTACGCTAGGATTAATAACAAACTTACCATCTACTCTTCCTACCTTAACGCCAGCAATAGGTCCATCAAACGGAATCATACTAATTGATGTTGCTAAACTTGATCCTAACATTGCAGTAAGTTCTGGTGAGTTATCAGGATCAACTGATAATACGGTATTTACAACTTGGACTTCATTTCTAAAGTTTTCAGGAAATAACGGACGCATTGGTCTGTCTATCATTCTTGCTGCAAGCGTAGCATTTTCAGTTGGTCTTCCTTCTCTTTTAATAAAACCACCTGGTATTTTACCTACCGAATACAACTTTTCTTGGTATAAAACCATTAATGGAAAGAAATCAGATAATACGTTAGCGGTTTTGCTTACGCAAACTGTAGATAAAACAACTGTATCACCATATCTTACTAATACTGCACCATGAGCTTGTTTAGCTAATTCCCCAACTTCAACAGTTAGTGTTCTTCCTCTAAATTCTGTTTCAAATATTCTTTTTTCCATAATACATCTCCTCTTTTATATATAAAAAGGCACCCAAAAAAGAGCGCCTACTTTAACAAATAAATTATTTTCTTAATCCTAAGTTTTTAATTAATTCACGATATCTGTTAATGTCAGTTTTCTTTAGGTAACTAAGTAAGTTACGTCTTTTACCAACTTTCATTAATAAACCTCTTTTTGAATGAAAATCATGAATATGTTCTTTTAAGTGAGCAGTTAAAACATTAATTTCTTCTGTTAATACTGCAATTTGAACTTCTGGAGAACCAGTGTCTCCTTCATGAGTTGCATACTTTTTAATAATTTCTTGTTTAACTTCTTTTTTTAACATTTTCTTTTCCTCCTTATTTTTATTAATACACCTTATTCTGAGTTACCGCTAGGAGAATACTAAATAACTAAGAACAGGCAACATTAATAATATACATTATTTTTGTTATTTATGCAAGTTATTTGATCCATTTTGTAAACACATTGTACTATTATCTATAAATGTAATTTTAAGACCTTCTTCCGTCTCTTCACCAACAACTTTAATTTCATCTTTATTTCTTGTATTAATTACTGTTTTTTTTGGATCATTAAGATTACCAATACACTCTTGATAACAATTTATCTTTTCATTTTCTTCATCAACAAAGTTAACATCCAATATACTAGTTTTCATATTAATATTTACCTCCAATATATTTTAAGCTTTCGAGCCTTTTTCCTTTTGGATAGATCTATGAATATAATCAATTATTTCATTATCTTCAATAGTCTTTGCAAAATTAAATCCATCATTTATTTTTATTGAGTTTATTTTTTGAATAAGTATGTCTTTATCATTTTTTAATTCATCTTCATATAATTTTTTTAATTTAACTAATTCTACTATATTTGTACATTTTGCTTCAAGTGACATAAAAAACAGTGTTATTCCGCCAACAGGAGTAAATACCTGAGAAGCTAACTTAGCAGGATTATTTTTATATGAATATGCTGTGTAAAATAGCTTATATTGTTTATCTTCACATTTTTCTAATTTATTAGTTAAATCATTTATATCATCTTTTGATAAAGTCCTGCATTCTTTTAAAAGATAATAAGTATACATTCCTGTATCATAAGTCATTATATGATTATATAATGAGCGTTTATTATTCATTAAGAATATATGGTATGCTCTTTCAATTGATTGAACATCCTTATTTTTTAATATTAAATTATTAATAAATAGTTCCTTATCTTTCTCATTTAATTCATTATAATAATTTATGTAATTCTCACTTTCATAAAATTTTATTAATAATATGTATTTAATTTTTAAATTTATATTTTCCTTTTTACTTTTATATAAGTTTAAAGCATGAACGACATCTATTTCTTCATTAAATTTACGTAAAATATCATCTGATTGTTTTTTTTCATATAAATCATAAAGTATGTTGTAAGGAATACCATTTAAATTATTATAATTTATCAACGATGGAACATAACATAACAATATACCTTTATTAATACTACCCCAATTATTATCCAATAATTTTTGAACAAAATCGATTAAACCAAAATCAGCAAAAACAGATATTTCTTTTTCATTATAAGATTCATTTATATTATCAGCTAAACTTTTAACATTTTTTAAATAAAATTCATATTCTACACCAGTTGTTAATAACTTTGATATATTATAACGATTTTTGAAATAACTCTTCATAAGTCTAATGCATTTTTCTTTTTTTCCATTTATGTAGCTTTTTTCAATACTAATTAATAACAATTTTTCTTTCATATAGTATTTCCCCTTATATAAACATTTTATATGGCTTCATTTTAGTATTGTCTTTTTCATAGGTTTTATATATTGCAACTACCTCATCATTATATATAAACACAACTTTATCTTTATCATATTTATTATCAATAATAACTCCGTTTTTAATAATACTAAAATAAGTATTGTCTATTATAACACAAAAATCTTCTTTTAAAACATTTTTTATACTTATTAATTCATAATTATTATTTTTAATATCTTCTAAAGTATATGATTTTTCTAATAAAAATTTACCTTGTCTTGTTCTTACAAGACTGCTCATAGTACCAATAATACCTAATTTATCGTTTATATCTTTTATTAAACTTCTTATATAAGTTCCTTTTGATACTGATACCCTAAATTTATATGAATCACTAGTAAACTCTAATAATTCAATATCTTTTATATTAACCATTCTTTTTGGCAACGTAATATTTTCACCATTTCGTGCATATTCATATAGTTTTTTACCATTTATTTTAACAGCAGAATAAATTGGTACTTCTTGGTTATATGAGCCTACAAAAGAACTTAAAACCTCTATTAAAGTATCTTTATTTATTTTATCATTACTTTTCTTTAATATGTTCCCATTAATATCTAACGTATCAGTTAATACCCCTATTTTTACAGTTGCAATATATTCTTTTTCATTACTAGTTAATAATTCAACTAATTTAGTAGCCTTACCTATGCATAAAACAAGAACTCCTTCTGCGATTGGATCAAGTGTCCCAGTATGACCTACCTTCTTGGTTTTAAGTTTTTTAAAAACTATATTTACTACATCACGGCTAGTCATATTTTTAGGTTTGTTTACCACTATTACTCCATCCATATTAATCACCTACGTTTATTTTATCATAGAAAAAGATAATAGTCACATAAACTATTATCTTAATTAATTATTAAATTTTCCATAATGATATGTTGTACCAAATTCATTAATATAATCTTTTACCTTTGCCTCAGGATCTTTATATCTTATTCCGTATAATACAGTTACTGAATCTGCATATAATACTTCATCGTCACTATCTTTACCATAATCTATAAAATCAAAATGTTCATTTTCTTTTCTAAATAAACATATACCAGCAATCGTACTATAACATGCAGCTGGATCTAAAGCATCTTTTTCATCTAATTGTTTTTTTACAGATTTATCATTTGTATCTTTTATCACATTTGGAACTAATCTTATATATTCGGATACTAATTGTATAACTCGTCCCATTGTATAAGGATCACCATTTACTTTTACGTTTTCAGGCATAATAGATAATAATAAAATCCATGTATCAAAAGCAACCGATGGTTTTAATGAAAATTCATTTTTTCTTAATTTAGCTATTTCACTAACCAAGATTTCAACCAAATCTTCTGCTATATCCTTAGATGCAGTATTATACTTTCTTTTTTCGCTATTAGAAAGCCAATCCATACCTTCAGTTCTAACCTTATATTGTAAAGATGCAATTTCATTTTTTGCTTTCAATATCTTTTTGGTATTAGCAAATAACTTTTTAAGGCCTTCTTCTTTTAAACTTTCTTTACTTAATTTGCTTATAATAGTACCACTATTATAAAGGTAATCAAATTTTTTAGAAGTTGGATTCTTTCTATATTTTTCTATGTTATATTTAGTTGATACCCTATTATTAAATTTAACAAAAGTATCTATTAATTCATCATACTTTTTAGCTACTATAGAATCAGCAGGAGCTTTTTCAATCAATTCATATATACCCTTAATACTATCAATGTACTTATCAAAATTAGTCATAATACCTTTGACATTAGCCTCATCAATATATTTTTCTAAAGGTATCGCTTTCATATTTTCTTTTATAGCTTCACTAGTAGCTTTTATTTTTGCTAGTTCCTCTTTCCTTAGATTAACTAATTCCATAAGATCTAATTCATCTGAAGCACTAATTTCATTAGATTTTGTTGCTGTTTTTATTTCACTTTTTATATCTTCAAGTTTATCAAAAACAGTACCATTAATTTTATCTTCTAATTCTTTTAATTTTTTTAGTGATTCTTCTGGTGTAGATTCTTTAGAATTTCTAAGAGTAACATTATTTACTTTAAGAACTGGTCTTTTAAATAATATAAATTTATCTTCTTTTAATCCTTTAGGATCTTTTGAGTTGTTTTTTATTTCCTCAAACTTTTTATTCATACCATCATAAACAATAGGTGATATTTTATTTATTTTCTCTAATAATTCGCTAATTTCTTTTTCATCATCAGAAGTAATTTCTTTATTTCTCATTTTATAAGAAACCGCACCTGAAAATTTGTATAAAGATTTTAAATCATCTATAGACTTAGAAATACCTGTTATAACAAAAAAATCTGTAGTTTTATTTTTAATCTGATTTGCTAAACTATCTATCTCATCAAAATCAATTACATCATCAGTTAACATTTCTCTTTCTAATAAAGAATATTTTTCTTCGAATTTTTTCTTTAATTCGTCTAAATTCAAATTATCATTAGATTCATTATTAGCACTGCTAAATTTAATTGATTTTAATTTTTCTTTTAAATCATTTTGTAAGTCTTTATCTTTTAATGATTCAATTTTAGATAAAATTTTTCTTGCGTTATCTACGTATTCTTGTTCAGAAAAATTAGAAATATTAGTTTGTAATTCACTAATAATTTTTTCTATTTCATCTTTATCATCAATATTATCTATATTCTCTTCTTCATTAACTTCAGAAATATTCTTAATAGGTACTGGTGTTACAACATCTAAAGCTTTATTTTCAGTTGCAGCTGGTGTTACAACATCCTCAGCTTTATTTTCAGTTGCAGCTGGTGTTGCTTCAACAACATCAGTATCTGTTATTAAAGAAATTTCTTCAATTTTTTCCATTTTAGCAACAACTTCTTCATAAGTATTACTGTCAAATGAATTTTCTATATCTTTTAAATTAGCAAGTATTTTACTCAATTCATCTTT
>CANQAS010000021.1 GCA_947589535.1 uncultured Bacilli bacterium
TATAGCTGATTTGAATTCTTCTTTTACATCATAATTAGTTATTAATGAATATATTTTACTAGCTTTTATATCATCTTTAAATAATGATGCATATTCTTTTTTAAATTTTGTTATTATGGGTACGTCTATGTTACCTTTAATATCTTTTAATACCTTTTTACCATTATTATTTAATCCAAGTACTCTTATGTATTTGATGTCCGTGTTATAATCTTTTTTAGTTTTCGTTAAGATATGAAGTAGCATTCTTTTGATTCTGTTATATGAATATCTTTTTGATTTAGTATTTAGTATTAATTCATCTATTGTTTTAGAGTTATGTATTTCTTTTTTTAACTTATTTTCAATACCTTCATTTACATCTAGTATTTCATTTAAATTATCATTAGATACTATTTCATATTTTATATAACTAAAAAAATCATTTAAAGATATATTACTAATTAAGTTTAATGAATCCTTTGGAAGTGAATCTTTAATTATGTTTTTATTATTTATATTTTTCCTAATTGATGTTGCACTTGTAATACGTCCTAATATTTTTTCTTCGTGATAATTATTAGTTCTTTTTATACTAACTGGTTTTATCTTACTATTTGTATTAATTATACTTCTTACGTATTCTAAAGCTAGAACATCATTAGGTTTATCTATTATTTTATTCGAAATATCTTTTAGTGCTAAGGAACATGATTTAGGATAATTATATCCTTTGTTTAAATATAATTTAACTCTTTCATCATAATCCTTATTATCTTTAGTTATGTTAACTAAATATTTAAATAGTTCTACGTCGCTAGTTTCAGATCCAAATACAAGATAATCACATTCTAATTTATTTAATATATCAACAGCTCCTTTAGCATAATAATTAGCAGATGAGGTTGCTATATTAAAGGGAAGTTCTACTACTAAATCGATATTATTATTTAAAGCTAGCTTAGTTTTATCCCATTTATTTATAACAGAAACATCCCCACGTTGTGTAAAATTACCCACTAATACTAATATTAGATAGCTATGAGGAAACATCTCTTTAATTTTATTTAAATGATAAATATGTCCATTATGAAGTGGATTATATTCTGCAATAATGCCAACCTTTTGCATATTACACCTTCTTTTTTATATAATAACATAAAAATAACAAAGAATGTTAATTTTCATTAATATGTTTATCCATGTGTTTTTTAATTATATATTTACATACTTGATTTCCAAAAGCATCTACAAACTCTTTATCAGAATAACTTAGTTGTTTAATATGACTTATTAAATCTTCTTTTTTTTCTAAGAAAACCATTTCACATCCGAATAAATTTACATAATCTTTGATTTTCATTTTAATATTTTGGGTATAATCTTCAATATATCCGTTTTTAGCAATGCTTACATGAAAAAAAGGGGTTCCTATAATTGATTTTGTCATTATTCCACATACGTCGAAATCTTCCTTACATAAAACTAAATAAGCTTCTACGGTGTCATAGCACATACTATATGAAACGTTTTTTAAAAGGTTACTTTTTACTATTTCAAAGTTAAAATCTTTATCATTTTGCATTATAATTTTGATATTTTTATCATTAATGATTTTGAAGTCTTTAATTAAACCCAATTGAATAGTAGACGTTATAAGAATTTTAGCTAATTTTATGTTTTTATTTTGTAAATTATTTATTATGTTAATCATTACGTATTTTAATAATCCTTCTTTGTCGAAGAATTTAAATATATTGTTTTTTATTTCATATTGCGCTATTGGTGGAAAAGCACAGTACAAAATCAATATTTGGTTAATAATAGAATCATCATTTGCGTTAATATCAACTAATTTATCTAGGTTATATTTAATTATTAAATTTTTAAATACATTCGATATTATTTTAATTTCTTTATAAAATTCTATCTCATTTGTTTCTACTTTATCATAGTAATCATCATATTTATTCATGATATCTCCTTTTTGTTAGTTAGTATGTTATCAAGGTAAATAAAAAAAGTCAATAAAAAAACACTAGTTTAAATTAGTGCAAAGATTATTTGATTTTATTTTTAAATTCATTATATAATTTAATTCCATTATTATAAGTTTCGTTAGATACTTTTCCTTTTAAAGAGCTTATCGCTTTTTTAGCATCGCCGTTATAAACTTCTTTCCAGTTATTCATTATGAAATCATATAAAATTTTATCTTCTCCTGGTTTAAGTGGTGACCCATTTTTGATTGCAAAATCATTTATGTCCTTTAATGATAATCTTTTTAAGTATTCTTTTATTAAAACTTCATACATTTTATATCAACTCCTATTTATTATATGCATATCTTTTTAAAATTATTAACATATTAATAATGGGTGATAATAATGAAAATATATAAAAATACTAATCCTGATGTTATTTTTAAAAGAAGAATTATTTTTATAGGAATAGTTATTTTTATATTATTTTTAACCATTATATTTAGATTATGCTATATGCAGCTTGTAAATGTTAAAGCATCAGTTAGTAATTTAAATAAATTATCAACGAAAACGGTTTATGGCAGAAGTATGCCAAGAGGAAAAATATTAGATAGAAACCATAATGTTATAGTGGATAATATTGGTACTAATATGATTAGCTACAAAAGAGCCTCTGGAGTATATGTGAAAGATGAAATAGATATGGCATATTTATTAGCAAAAAAAATAGATGTTAGTTATACTAAACTTACTATTAACATGTTAAAGGATTTTTGGATTGCTAATAACAAAGAAGAAGCAGATAAAAAAATTACAAAAGAAGAATATGAATTGTATGAGAGAAGAAAATTAAAAGCATCTGAATTAGAACAATTAAAAAAAGAAAGAATAGGAGAAAATGAACTTGATGTATATCAAGATATTGATAAAGAAGCCGCATATATATATTATTTAATGAATCATGGTTATTCATATGATGAAAAAGTTATAAAAGATGATGCGAGTGATGAAGAATACGCTTATGTGGTATCAAATAAAGATAAACTAAAAGGTTTTGAAACATCTACTTCATGGCAAAGATCTTATCCATACGGAGATACTTTAAGACAGATATTAGGAAACGTATCTTCTTATGAACAAGGTCTTCCGGAAGAATTAAAAAATAAATATTTAAAAAAGGGATATTCCTTAAATGATAGAGTAGGTTTAAGTTATTTAGAATTACAATACGAAGATGAATTATTTGGTAAAAAAGATAAATATGAAGTAAAAAATGGAGAAAAAAAACTTATAGAAAAAGGTAGCAGTGGAAATGATATTGTTTTATCAATCGATATTAATTTACAACAAGAACTAGAACGAATACTTGAAGAAGAATTAATAAACGCTAAAAATGAACCTAATACTGAATATTATGACCATACATCAGTTGTAATTACTGATCCTAAAACTGGTGAGATACTTGCTATGGCATCTAAGCAAATAACAAATACTTCTGATGGTTATAAAATAAATGATTATACAACTAATTTATTAACTGGAAGTGATACTCCAGGTAGTGTCGTTAAAGGTGCTTCAATGCTTGTTGGGTACTCTACTGGTAATTTAAAACCAGGACAGGTATTTTATGATAAATGTATAAAATTTAAAAATACCCCTCAAAAGTGTTCATGGAGTACATCACTTGGCGCACTAAATGATATAACGGCACTTAGGTATTCTTCTAACTCATATCAGTTTCAATTGGCACTTAAAGTAGCAGGTATTAATTATTATTATAACATGCCAATTAAAATAGATAGTACTGCTTTAAATACATATAGAAGTGTATTTAATACTTTAGGTCTAGGTGTCAAGTCAGGAATAGACTTACCTAATGAAACCGAGGGTTATAAAGGAAAATCATCAAATGCCGGATTATTATTAAATTATTCGATAGGTCAGTATGATACGTACTCAGCACTTCAGTTGTCCAGCTATGTAAATACACTAGCAAATCTAGGAGAAAGAAATAGATTGCATTTAGTTAAGGAAATTAGGTATGCTACAGATGATGATAGTTTGGGAGATGTAAAAAAGAATTATGAAAAAGAAGTATTAAATATATCTAATATTGATAAAGTTTATTTTGAAAGAGTAAGAGAGGGTTTTGTTAGTGTGATGGATGGATCTTTAGGTAAAGGTTATATGGGAAGTAGCCCAAATCCAGCTGGAAAGACTGGAACATCTGAAAGCTTTTATGATTCAGATGGGGATGGAAAAGTTGATCAGGAAACATACAGTAAGTCATTTATTGGATATGCGCCATATGATAATCCAGTAATGAGTATTGTTGCGATTTCGCCACATGTAAGACATAAAAAAAGCTCATCAACATATGCTAGTAACGTAAATAAAAGAATTGTATCAAGAATTTGCGATATTTTCTTTGAAAATTTCAAATAATTTGGTATAATACCTTTAGTTATTTCGAGAAGGAGGGGAACGTTATGGCAAAAAAGAATGAAAATAGAGCTAATATAACTTTAAAATGCCCTAAATGTGGTGAATTAAATTATCGTGTTCAAAAAAATAAAGTAAACGATCCAGAACGTATGGAAATCAGTAAATTCTGCCCAAGATGTAGAACACATACAGCCCACAAAGAAACTAAAGCAGCATAATAAAATAAGCTAGTTATGATGGGCTTATTTTTTATATATTGGGAAAGTACGATTAAAATGTAAATAGTATAAGTATGAAGTTAAATTCTAATAACGTATAAGGATAAAAAAATAAAAGTGTAAAAATATATTGATAGCAACTATCGAAATTTAATTATGTTTAGAATTGGTATGTAACGACCAATTAGAATGAAATTATTTCATTGTTTCTATATATAACGAAAGGAGTATTATAATGGTTAACGTAAATGATATTAAAAATGGAATGACAGTTGAAGATGAAGGAAATATTTATCAAGTTTTAGATTTCCAACATGTTAAACCTGGTAAAGGTGCAGCATTCGTTAAAATGAAGTTAAAAAATTTAAGAACTGGTAGTATTGTTGAAAAAACATATAACAGTAGTGTTAAGCTTGCTAAAGCACTCGTTCAAAGAAAACCTATGCAATATTTATATCAAGCAGGTGATACATATAGTTTTATGGATATGAATACTTATGAACAAGTAGAACTTAGTTCTGATCAAATTGGTGAAGATTTAAAATATCTAAAAGAAAACTTAGAAGTTAGTTTGGTATATTATGGTGAAGAGTTAATTGGACTTAACTTACCAGAAAAGATTTCTTATACAATAACTAAATCAGAACCAGCTGTTAAAGGAAATACTTCACAAGGTGCACAGAAAGATGCCGAATTAGAAAACGGAATGATTATAAAGGTTCCATTATTTATAGATGAAGGTGAATCTATTTTAGTATCAACTAAAGACGGTAAATACGTATCAAGAGCTTAATTTAAGCTCTTTTTTTTTAATTTTACAATACATTTCAAAAACGAAATTTATGTCTTGACTGGAAAAGAAGGATTATGCTATTATTAACGTGGTATAATAAGATAATAGAAGGGTTATAAACAGGTGATGATATCATGAAGCTATTTAGTAAAAAAGAAGAAAAGTTAAAAGTAGGAAGACCAAAACTAGCAGATATTAAAACAAAGAAAAAAGCTATTATTTCGGTATGTATAGCATTAGTATTAGTAGTAGCACTACTATTAACAGGAGCATTTAAATTAAATATAATAAAGTTTAACAAGTTAAAAGGAGCAGCAAATGTAAATTTATGTAATGAAATACCAGCTAGATTTCAACCTAGAAGTGAATCTAATCCAGAAGGATTACATGAGTATGGTTTTACAGATCCAAAGTTTTATAGTATAGTAGTTGATACTTATAGGTCTGATTCATCATATTGTGATACAATAACGGAAGATGAATTAGCATCTATAACTATTTTAAAATATGCTCCTGGTGGATATTATGGAAAAATAACTAATACTAATGGTATACAATATTTAACTTCCCTTAAGGTAATGGATCTTAGTAATAATTCAGACTTAACTAGTATAGATTTAAGTAATAACCATGAATTAACTGACTTGGAAATGGTTTTTAATCCAAAATTAGAAAGCGTTAATTTAGGAAATATTTCTAAACTAGTTACTGTTGACTTGGGAGTTAATAATTTAAAGGGAACTTTAGACTTAAGTAATAATCCATTATTAAAAGAAGTAGAAGCAGATCACAATAATCTAAATGAGGTTTTATTAAATAAAGATGCTTTATATGAAATATTACAATTATATAATAATAATATAAAAGATTTAGGTGAATTTAATTCTTCTAAAATAAAAACTTTAGGAGTACCTGCTATAGTATATAACCGTGTTAAAGATAACCTTCCTGAGTTGAGTAATTTGTACTTAGATGATAATAATTATTCAAATTTTGATTTTAGTAATTTAGAAAGATTAGAAGATTTAGGTTTTTATGGTAATAATTCTCCAGTTATTAATTTAAATGGTATAAATGTATCGAAGTTAGAAATAGGTGACACTAATACTAGTTTAACTGAATTTACCGGTACTGATAATGTTAACGGTTTAAATCTTGAAATAACAGACGATTCAAAATCTATAAAAATCGATAATGCTCAAAATATATCATCCTTAAGAAGTATAGTATTGGGTAATGCAGAATTGGATTCTTTGATACTAAATAATGCATCTAGTTTAAGAGAAGTAGCATGGAATTATAATGGTAATATCTACATAAGAAATTTAACAATAACTAACGCAGTTAATTTAACCAGCTTAGATTTAAGTCATAAATCTTGGAATGGAACAGAATTAGAAAGCTTAAATTTAGATGGAGCAGTTAATTTAACCAGCTTAAATATTCCATCAAGAGGAAAGCTTAAATCACTAAGTTTAAAGAATTTAGGTAAAATATCATACCTTGATGTTAAAAATAATGAACTTACTGATATCGATGTTACCGGTATGACTAGTTTGAAAACTTTAAATTTATCTAATAACAAACTTGAAGAAGTAAAAGGTTTAACAACGTTACCAAACTTAACTGACTTAAATTTAACTAATAACAAACTTACTAATATCGATGTTACTGGGTTGACTAGTTTGAATACTTTATATTTACTTAATAACAAACTTGAAGAAGTAAAAGGTTTAACAGCGTTATCAAACTTAACTAACTTAGATATAGGTAATAATAATATTAAAGGGACTTTAGATTTAAGTAAACTTACCAATTTATATGATGTATGTGTAGATGGTAACAAATTAACTAATATTGAGTTTCCAAAGCAAAATGTTATAAGAACTTTAATTTTATCAGATAATAATTTAACTGGTACTTTAGATTTGAAAAATCTTACAAATTTAGATAATTCCTTAGAAATTATAAATAATCCTAATTTATCAAATATTTTATTGCCAAAAGCAGAGAACGTAGAAAATTTATTAGTAATTAATTGTGATTTAGAAAGTATAGATGTAAGTAATATGCCTAATGTAAAAGATTTTGGTATTATTAATAATAACAAATTATCCAAAATAGAAGGGCTAGATAAATTACTTAATTTAAATATTTTAGTTATACCTAACAATAACTTAAGTGATGTAAACTTGGATAAAAATAAAGAATTAAAGATTGTAAGTTTAGATAATAATCCATTATCAAGTAATATTTATATGACAAAAGGTGAAAAGTTAGATTATCAAGATAATGTTAGGTTGCCAAAAGATTATAATGTAAATTATGATATAGAAGATACATCGGTTGCAACAATAAAAGAAGGTGTTATCACTGCTAAAAAAGAAGGAAATACAAATATTAAATTATCAAATGAAAACGTTTTAGGTTTTAATATGGAAATAATAAATAGGTGTATGCTTGATCCAGATAATAACGAAGAATATTGTAATAGTGTTAATGATGAAAATAGTGTATTGCCATATTATTTGTCTAGAATAATAAAAGTATATGATATAACAAGTGATGTATACAACGTAGATCTTAATAATAAGACAATTGACGTAAGTGGGAACGTAGTAGATGAAAGTAAGATAACTTTAACATCAAATGGATTAACGGGTAATGTTGAAAATAACTTATATGTAGTAAAAGATGGTAATAATGTTGTTGCCACTTATAAAATTTTAAATCCTGGTGTTGTTAAAGAATCTAAACCTGATACAAAAAATGAAACAACTACAAAAACAACGGCTGATAAAAAAACATCCAATAAAAATACTAAAAAATCATCTAGTAAAAATAGTGTAACTACAACGACTGATAATAGTGATATATATTTAGATGGATCATTTGTATCAATGTTAACTTTAGCACAAGTAAAAGGAACCGATAGAAACATAATAGTAAATGGTAAAAATGTAAAATTCACTATAAACGGAAAAGATATAGTATTAACAGATAATAATATAAATTTAGATGTTATAATAGAAATACTTAAAGAATCAGATACTTATGAAGAAGTGAAAAAAGATATATCAAAAGGAGTCGTAGTAACATTTGTAAGTAATGATGATATTAAAACTAAAATATTAGCAGAACTTAATATGACAAGAGATATGTTAAAGAATACTGGTTATAGGAATATAAACATTTATAAATACGAAGATGGGAAGTTAACAAAGGTAGCGGAAAATGTAAGTGTAAAAAATAATAAGATGAGTTTTTATATAAACAAACTTGGAAAATATATAATAACAAGTAGTGAAGTAAAAAACATAAAAACTGATAGTACATTAATAAATAAAACGAATAAAGTAAATAAAGAAAATTATATCTGGTTTATAATACCAATAATTCTAATATTATTAATTATTGGCTACGTTACTTATAAGAAAAGTAAGAGAAACATTAGTTTAAACTAATGCTTCTTTTTTAGTAAAATTTTAAAATTTATGACTAACGATCAATTATAAGGCAATTGTTAAAAATTGCTTTTTTACCTTGATTTATGATAATATATTATTAATAAAGGAGATGTTATAATGGGTTATAAATCTAAAATTTTAAATCCAGTTACAATAGTATTAAAAGATGATGATGGTTATATTTTAGGAAATGGAGATTTTTAGATACTCCACTTAGTGTTGGAACTGTTTTTGGAACTGATAATTATGGAATTAATATTATAAAACAAATTGGTAATAATTATTATGTAGAATCATACCCAACAACTTCCAGAATCTATTCGGTTTCTTTGGAAAATTATGCTAACAGTGGTTGTAAAATAGTTATAATAGAAATAGGCACTACTATACCATGGGTGTTTGATTTAAACGGAAAATTAATTCAACAATCATCGTTCCTTAGTAGCTCTAGAAGGGATGAAAGTTATATTCGTAGAACGTTTGGAAATGATCCGGATTTTAATATTACTAAGTTCTTTGAACAAAGTGATATAGTTCGGGATAAAAAAGCTGAACTTCTTGTTTGGAGCAAGACCTTATTAGAAGGCAAAAGACAAGAAACTGGTACTTTAGATGATAATGCAGAGGAAATATTAAAGATATATGAAGATTACATAATGGGTGGTCAAGCTATTACTTTTGAAGAAATAAAAGATAAGGTAGATAACGTTTCGTTTTTGAAAGATAGAAAAGAAGAAAAATAATTCTGACTTTTATTAAAAACTTAAGGTTAAATAATTAAGAAAATTAAAAAAGTTTTCTTTTTTTCTTGTAGCTATTTCAAAATCTAATTAAATGTGTTAAAATAATTTTATAACATAGTAGTACAAAATATATGGAGGGATAAAAATGGCATTCAATTTAAAAAAGTTTTTAGGTGTAAGTGATATTTCCAGTGAAGATGAATATTATACTTTAAGTGCAGAAGAAGCAAGTCGTGAAGAAACTCAAGAAGGATCTAAGATGATATTATTAGAGCCAAGGGCTTATTCTGAGTCACAACAAATAGCGGATTATTTGAAAAAAAGAAATACCGTTGTTGTTAATTTAAAAAGGGTTACTCCTGACCAAGGCAAAAGGATTATAGATTTCGTATCAGGTTGTTTATATGCAATTGGTGGTGGAATGCAAAAATTGGGTGATGGTATATTTTTATGTACTCCAAAAAATATAAACGTACAGGGAAAAATGACCGAGGAAGAAGAAACTAAAAGAAGTAGAACTAAAAATATTTCAGAAGATTTTTAGTACTTGATTATTTTATAAATTATGATAAAATATATGACATAAAACAAATGAGGAAGACGTTATAATGGAAAATTATAAGAGATTCTACTAATTGGTGAGATGTAGATTAAGGTAACATTATAAAGATCACTTCTGATGTGTCTATTTGAAATTATTAGAATAGTGCCGCTTGACTAGCGTTAAAACAAAACGAGTGCATATCTAAATGATATGAATTAAGGTGGTACCACGGTAATAAAATCGTCCTTTGTGTGAGGATGATTTTTTTTATTTAAGAAGGTGGTAACATGAAAACTGAATATGAGTACCGAATAATAGGAGTATCTCCACACGAGGCTTGTAAGAGATTAAAAAATATTGGGCAACATACGTTGGAATGTGGAAACAAAAAAGATTGGTTTATGATTCTATTCCAAAAAAGGATCATGAAATAATTAGACTTAGAACTAATGGCATAGAAACAACACTTGCATATAAAATATTTGAAAGTACTAATATTTCTGGAACTAAAGAAATAGAAGTTAAGGTGTCAAATTTTGATGAAACCAATGAGATACTTGAACATATGGGTCATAAAGCTAGAAGTAGCCAAGAAAATAATAGAATAAGATTTATATATAACGAAGCTGAAATAGATATAGATACATGGCCACTTATTGGTACGTATATAGAAGTAGAAGGAAAAGATGAAAAACATGTTATGGATGTTATTAAAAGCTTAGGCTTTGATGATAAAGAAAAAACAGGAGATGCAGCATTCGAATTATATCAAAGACTTGGAATGGGAGAAAAGGATATAAGTGTGCTAGCTTTTACCAATGAAGAAAAAGAATATTATAAAAAACAAGAGGAGATGATTAAAAATGACAAAATTATTTAAAGAATTGTCAAAAAAATCTGTATATGAAACAGAACAAGATGTGCTAAAAAAATGGAAAGAAGAAGATATTTTAAAGAAAACAATCGATAACAGAGAAGGATGTGAAAACTTCGTTTTTTATGACGGACCTGCAACTGCTAATGGTAATCCAGGTGTTCACCACATGGTTTCTAAGTTTTTAAAAGATGCTTTTTGTAAGTATCAAACAATGAAAGGTAAAAGAGTACTTAGAAAAATAGGATGGGACACACATGGACTTCCTGTTGAAGTACAAGTAGAAAAAGAATTAGGATTTGAAGGTAAAAAAGACATAGAAAAATATGGAATTGAACCATTTAATAAAAAATGCCGTGAAGCAGTATGGAAAAATGAAGAAGCATTTACACGTCTTACTGATGAAATGGGTCAATTTATTGATACAAAAAATAGATACATAACTTATGATAATGACTATATTGAAACCGAATGGTGGATATTAAAGAAATTCTTTGATGAAGGATTGTTTTATGAAGGTGTTAAAATAACACCATATTGCCCAAGATGTGGTACATCACTTGCATCGCACGAAGTTGCTCAAGGGTACAAAGAAGTTTCAGTTGACACAGTTATTGTTCCAATGAAGAAAAAAGATGAAGATGCCTATTTCTTAGTTTGGACAACAACTCCATGGACACTTTTATCAAACGTAGCATTATGTGTTAATCCAAACGAAACATACGTTAAAGTAGAATCAATGGGATATAAGTTTATAATAGCTAAAGCGCTAATGAATAAAGTGTTAGGTGACAATATAAAAGTCATTGAAGAATATAAAGGTACTGACTTAGAATATCAAGAATATGAACAATTATTACCTTTTTTAAGTGTTAATAAAAAGGCATTCTTTGTAACATGTGACCCTTATGTTACCATGGAAGATGGAACTGGTATTGTTCACATTGCACCTGCATTTGGTGAAGATGATGCAAATGTTGGTAAAAAATATAACTTACCATACTTAAATCCGGTAGGAGAAGATGGATGTTATACTGAAGGTCCATGGAAAGGTATGAAGGTGTTTGATGCTGATCTTGAAGTTATTAAATGGTTAAAGGAAAATGATAAATTATTTAAAAAACAAAAGATAGTTCATAACTATCCACACTGCTGGAGATGCAAATCACCACTTCTATATTACTCAAAACCATCTTATTATTTAGAAGTTACTAAATTTAAAGATAAGATTATAGAAGAAAATAACAAAATTAATTGGTATCCAGAATACGTTGGTGAAAAACGTTTTGGAAACTGGCTTGAAGAATTAAAAGACTGGGCTATATCTCGTCAAAGATACTGGGGAACCCCACTTCCATTATGGACTTGTAAGTGTGGTCATATGGAAATGATTGGTTCTAGAAAAGAATTAGTAGAAAAAGCAGTAGAAAACATTGATGAATCTATTGATTTACATAGACCATACGTTGATGATGTTCATATTAAATGCCCTAAGTGTGGTAAAAAAATGACTAGAACGACAGATGTTATCGATTGTTGGTTTGATTCAGGATCTATGCCATTTGCGCAGGTGCATTATCCATTTGAAAACAAAGAACTATGGGAAGAACAATTTCCTGCAGACTTTATCGCTGAAGGAATTGACCAAACAAGAGGATGGTTCTATTCACTTCTTGTTATATCAACGTTTGTAACTGGTAAAAGTCCATACAAAAACGTATTAGTAAATGATTTATTACTTGATAAAAATGGTCAAAAAATGCACAAATCAAGAGGTAATGCAATTGAACCATTTAGCTTAATGGAAAAAAATGGTGCGGATACAATAAGATGGTACTTACCTTATGTATCTCCAGTATGGACACCAATTAAATTTGATGAAGAAGGGTTAAAAGAAGTATATTCTAAATTCTTTAGTACTTTTAAAAATACTTATTCATTCTTTGCATTATACGCAAATACTGATAATGTAGATCCTCTAAGTTTTGACGTTCCATATGAGGAAAGAGAAGAAATCGATAAATGGTTAATTTCTAAATATAATAAATTATTAGATTACGTAACTAAATCTTATGATGAATATGATTTAACAAAGGTAGTTAGAAGTATAACAAACTTTGTTTCAGAAGATTTATCTAACTGGTACATAAGAAGAAACAGACGTAGATTCTGGGCACATGATTTAGATAATAGTAAAAAAGCTGTTTATAAAACAACTTATGAGGTATTAGTCGGATTATGTGAAATGATTGCACCAATTGCATCATTTATGAGTGAGGAAATATATACTGCTTTAACCGGTAAAATTTCCGTTCATCTTGCGGATTTTCCTAAAGCAGATTTATCGCTTGTTAATGATAGGATTGAAAATAAGATGGATTTAGTAAGAGATTTAATTTCACTTGGTAGAAATACTCGTGAAGAAGTTAAAATAAAGGTAAGACAACCAATTAGTGAAGTATTATTAGATGGTAAAAATAAAGACTTAATTGGAGACTTAGACGAACTTATAAAAGAAGAGCTAAACGTAAAAAAAATAACTTATATAAATGACTTATCTAAGTATATGAATTTTGAAGTTAAACCAAACTTTAAAATAGTAGGTAAAATATTTGGACCAAAGATTAAGTTATATGCTGAAGAACTTACTAAGTTAACTAACGAAGATATAAACTTTATTCAAAATGGTGAAGCGGTAACCATAACGGTTGATGGAAAGCTATTTGATATAACTTCTGAAATGGTTGATATAAGAGTATCAGCAAAAGAAGGATATGATGCTCAAAAAGAAGGAAATAACTTCATTATTTTAAATACTAATTTAACTGATGAATTAATTAATGAAGGTATTGCAAGAGAATTAATTTCTAAAGTACAAAATTTAAGAAAACAAAAAGACTTTAATGTTGCTGATAGAATTAATTTATACTATGAAGCAGATGATAAGTTTGATACTGTTGTTAAAGACTTTGGTGAAATGATAAAGAAAGAAACTTTAAGTGTAAAACTTATTAAAAAGGATAATTTAACAGAAGAATTTGATCTTAACGGGTTAAATGTTAAATTAGATGTGGAAAAGGCTTAATTTTAAGTCTTTTTTTTGTTATAATCTTTATGGAGGATAGAAGTGATGAAAGGAAAGTTAATAGTAATAGAAGGAACTGATTGTTCAGGTAAAGAGACTCAATCAAAATTATTAGTTGAAAGATTAGAAAAAGAAGGTAAGAAAGTAGTGCGTGTTTCTTTTCCAATGTATAATACACCAACCGGTGCAATAGTTGGTGCATGTGTTTTAGGAAAACCACATATGTGTGAAGAATTATTAAAAGAAAATCACGGTTTTTTCCCAGAAGGTGGCGGAAATATAGATGAACTTGCTGCTTTGTGTTACTATGCAGCGGATAGAAGATATAATTTACCTATAATTAATAAATATTTAGAAGAAGGCTATATTGTAATTGCTGACAGATATGTTACAAGTAATATGGCTCATCGTGGAGGTTTAATTGAAAATAAAGAAAAACGTCTTGAAATATATAAAAAAACAGAAAAATTAGAATATGAAATTATGGAACTTACAAAACCAGATAAAACGATCCTTTTATATATGCCATATGAACAAGCTTGTATTTTAAAATCAAAAAGAGGCGAGGCTCCTGATGAAGTAGAGCAAGATGAAAAATACTTACGTTTAGGAGAAAAAGCATATTTAGAATTAGCAAATTTATATGGTTATAGTGTTATAAACTGTACGGTTAATGAAAATATAAGATCAATAGAAGAAATACACGAAGATGTTTATAATGCTATTGTTAATGAATAATAATAATGATGCAAGGTAAGTTATTATAATTGACTTATCTTTTTATTTATATTAAAATTATATTTAGAATAGAAGAGGTGTTTTATGAAGAAGTTTTTAAATAGTTTAATTATAATAATTATATTTATGTTTATTGGAGTAATAATCGTTAATGCTAAGGCTTCAATAACAAAGGGAAATGGAAATAATTATACTTTCTCATGGAGTGATTTAACTTTTGATAGTAATAATGATTATAAGCTTACATGTACAAATGCCCAAATTAATGGTGGAGATTTGGATGTTAAAAATCATTCTACAGGATCTGTTAGTTTTTCTGCAAATAGTGGTGCTACATCGGTTACGTGTAAGATATATAAAGATGATGAAGGAAATCCAGAGCTAGCTTCTGCAACTATAACCATAGGAACAACTACGGCATCTACAACAGCAGCCACTACAACAACTCAGGCACCTAAGTCAAATAATGCAAATTTAAAAACTTTAGTTGTAAAAACATCTGACGATAGTATAGTTGAATTAACACCTAAGTTCGATACAAGTGTTACTGAATATAATGCTACGGTACCTAGTAATGTAAAAACGATAAATATTGAAACTACTATGGAAGATAGCCATGCAACCGCTGTTTTAAGTAAGAATGCAACTGAGGAATTAAAAGCTGGAGAAAATAATAAAATAATTATAACAGTTACGGCAGAAGATGGTACTAAAAGAGCTTATACATTAAATATAAAAAGAGAAGCTTTAACTGCAGATGCAACTTTAAGAACTTTAATTATAAAAGAAGCAAAAAACTTTAAACTAGTAGATGATAAATATACATATAAAGTAAAAGTTAATAATAATGTTAAAGCACTTACATTAGATATAGAAACTACAGATGATAATGCTATTTATGAAATAGAAGGAAACGAAGATTTAAAAGATGGTTCGGTTGTAAAGATAACAGTTACGGCAGAAGATGGTACTAAAAAAGTTTATACGTTAAATATTTCTAAAGTTTCTACAACTACTAAAAGTAAGGTTAATGTTGAAGCGGAAAAGAATCCATTAATCATAATGGGATTATCAATAATTGCTTTTGGTCTTATTGGTGGAATTATATATGTTATAAAAAAATAAAAATGTCAATTTAGTACATTTTTATTTTTTATTTCTTATGAATTCTCTAAGTATCTTTGTTAAAGCTCTTTTTTCAATTCTTGATACATAACTTCTTGATATATTAAATTCCTTTGCTATTTCCTTTTGAGTTTGTTCTTTTGTATTATATAAACCATACCTCTTTATTATTATTTCTTTTTCTCTATCTGATAAGATGTCTATATACTTATATAATGATTTTATATTATCCTGTAAAGTAATATCGCTTACATAATCTGGATTAGGAGTTTTTAAAATGTCTAAAAAAGATAT
>CANQAS010000022.1 GCA_947589535.1 uncultured Bacilli bacterium
TATAATTAGCACTCTAACTTGACAAGTGCTAATTACGGTGCTACAATGTATTTAGTGCAAATAAATAATGCATAATACATATTAGGGGTGATATTTATGTTTAATATGAACGAAGACAATGAAGAAAACGTTTTAGAAAAATATGGTAGAGATATTACTCAGTACGTTAAAGATGGAAAGGTTGATCCAGTGATTGGCAGGGACGAGGAAATACGTTCAATAACTCGTATATTATCTCGTAAAACCAAGAATAATCCAGTCTTAATTGGAGAACCAGGTGTTGGTAAAACAGCTATTATAGAAGGACTTGCACAACGTATAGTAAAAGGCGATGTCCCAAGTACTTTAAAAGATAAAACAATTTGGGAACTTGATATGGCATCTTTAATTGCAGGAGCTAAATATCGTGGCGAATTCGAAGAAAGACTTAAAAACGTTTTAAATGAAGTTAAAAAATCAAACGGTGAAATAATTATGTTCATTGATGAAATCCATATGATAGTAGGCGCTGGTAAGTTAGAAGGTGCAATGGATGCAGGTAACATGCTTAAGCCAATGCTTGCAAGAGGAGAAATACACTGTATCGGCGCGACTACCTTAAATGAATACAGGAAGTATATCGAAGATGATGGAGCTTTAGAGCGTAGATTCCAAAAAGTTATGGTAAAAGAACCTACAGTATCTGATACTATTACCATACTTAGGGGATTAAAATCTAGATTTGAAGTACATCATGGTGTATCAATATCAGATGCAGCACTAGTTGCAGCAGCTACTTTATCAAACAGGTATATAACTGATAGATTCTTACCAGATAAAGCAATTGATTTAATTGATGAAGCTTGTGCAACCATTCGTGTTCAAATGGATTCTGTTCCTGAAAACATAGATAGTTTGACAAGAAGAATCATGAAGCTACAAATAGAAAGAGAAGCAATAAAAAAAGATAAAGATGAGATAAGTAAAGAAAGAGTAAAAGAACTTGATTCCAAGATAAAAGAAATGAAGGAAGAAGAATCTAATTTAAGAAATGATTGGGAGAAGGAAAAATCTATTCAGTCTGATATTAAGAAAACGAAAAAAGAATTAGAAGATGCTAGATTTAAACTTGAAATGGCTGAAAATAACTATGATTTAGAAAGTGCTGCAGTATTAAGACACGGGACTATTCCGGAACTAGAAAAAAAGCTTGATAATTTAAAACACTCTAACGAAAGTAAGATACTAAGTGATAGAGTAACTGATGAATCCATCGCTAGTGTAATAGCAAGATGGACTAATATTCCTATAACTAAACTAGCACAAGGCGAAAAAGAAAAAGTTCTTAATCTTGAAGAAAATATGAAACTAAGGGTAAAGGGACAAGATAAAGCTTTAAAACTTGTTAGTGATGCTATTATAAGATCAAGATCAGGTATAAAGGATGAAAATAGACCAATTGGTTCATTTATTTTCTTAGGACCTACTGGTGTTGGTAAAACCGAAGTTGCAAGAACACTTGCATATGAACTTTTTGATGACGAAAAACACATGGTTAGAATAGACATGAGTGAGTACATGGAAAGTCATTCTGTTGCAAGACTTATTGGAGCACCTCCGGGATACGTAGGATATGATGAAGGTGGTCAGTTAACAGAAAGCGTTAGAAGAAATCCATATAGTATAGTTTTATTTGATGAAATAGAAAAGGCTCATAAAGATGTTTTAAACATATTACTTCAAATACTAGATGACGGAAGAATAACTGATGGCCATGGCCGTACGGTAGACTTTAAAAATACAATTATAATTATGACATCTAACGTTGGTAGTGAATATGTGTTAGATGGTAAGGTAGATGAAGAAGTTATAAATGCTGAACTAAAAACATATTTTAGACCAGAATTTTTAAACCGTGTTGATGAAATAATAATTTTTAACGCTTTATCTAAGGAAGTTATTTATGAAATACTAGATAAATTAGTAAGTGATTTAAATAAAAAATTAATAGGAAATAGAATAACTATAAAATTAAGTGATAAAGCTAAAGAATGGATTGTTGAAAATGGATATGATCACAATTATGGTGCAAGGCCACTTAAAAGATTTTTATCTAAAAATTTAGAAACTCTTTTAGCTAAAAAAATAATTGATGGAAGTATTACAACGGGTGATAGTTTAATAGTAGACGTAAAAGGAAATAATTTAGAGATTACAAGATAATGTAATCTCTTTTTTATGTTATAATTTTAATTAGGTGATATGTAATATGGAACAAATTAATATTGCAAGTGCTAGTAAGGAAGAAATAATAAAAAATTCAGAAGCTTTAGCGACGGATGTTAATAGTGGTTTAAACTTTTTGCGGATTATTAATAGAGAAGATGCAAAAGAAATAATAAATGAGGTATTTATTAACTTTATTAATCATCCGACAGAAAGACTTTATTTGCAAGTTGCAAATAAAGAATATACTAGTATATTAAAAGATGCAGTAAAAGATAATTTAGAAATAATAATTTCAAACTTATTATATGGAAAGTATGAAGAAGATAAAAAATTAAATTTAAGTGACTATGAAAAGGAAAAACGTAATAAGGAATCAATATCTGATTTTATGAAAGTTTATAAAGATTTGGTGTATGATAATATTGATATCGTTTTGAATAAATATCCATTTTTTGTTGATAATTTAAAAAAGATAGGTGGACAAGAAGGTTATCAAGATGCATTAATAAAAAACGCTACATTGATTATAGATAAATTAAATTATCATATGAATCATTGTGGTGGTTCTTTTCAAGATTATATGATTTGGGCCGATGCTACTTTTTTATTTGAACTTTTAGATTATATACCAGAAGACGAAATTATAAAAAATGAAGAATTAATTTGTGAAGCTATAAACACGGTTATAAAAAAATTAAATGTATCATATTTTGCACAAAAATATGATAAAGAAGATAATAAAGAGTTTGATAATGCATTAATTCTTAATATATTATCAAAGCTAGCAAAGGTAAATAATTCTATAAATGATATATTAAATGATAATATAGAATTCATTATTTCTATGTTTTGTTTGAAAAATGTCCAAAATTTAAAAAATGAACAATTACTAGATTTCTTTAAATATATATTTAAACAAGAATTAGAAAAACAAAAATTAAGTTTGAATGATATAAAGTATTTTGCAGGTTATAACTCTAGTGCAGCTATAATTGGTACTAAAATCATAAAATCTGGTAAAAAAGAAACTAATAAAGTTCCTTATCATAAAAAGTTATTACAACCAGTTACAAGAACTATAATACCAACTTTAGCTGATGAAAAAAATAAGTCAAAAACATATGATCCATATATATACTTCGAGGTATATGAAACGGTTTATACTGAAAACATTAGTGATAATGATGTGTTTGAAGTATTTAAAGAATTACTTGAAGATAATATATTTTGGGGAGATGCTAAATCATCAAATTTGGGAAGATTAGTAAAGCCTAATATTCCATATGTCAATGATGCTTATGTTACAAAATTTGATCCAAATAAAAATCAAAGAATTATAGACGATGAAAAAAAATATTATGTAGATAATGATGTTGTAGGCTTAACTGGGAATAGAAAAAAAGAAGTACTAGGCGTTGGCGAATTAGTTGTTATTGATATTGATTGTATATATGATTTTGGTAATATTAATCTTAAAGAATTAATAGAAAGACATATCAAAGAAGATGAATATTTTAGTGCTAATAAGTTTATAAGTTTATATTTTAGAGATAAATTAATAGATGTAGCAACAACGAATAGATTTTTAAATATGTACATTAGAGAAGTTAAAGAAAAAATTATAGATAACAAAACAAAATAATATATTAAATTATAATTTATTAATCCTATATATATTATATTGATAGCAAAAAAATAATGTAAGGAAAAAACATTCGTGTTATTTCTGTTAAAATATTATAATTAAAATACCTAGTGGTGTTTTTTGTATTTTTTGTTTTGAAGTGTTATAATTTATTATAACTTATAAGGAATGGTGCAATATGAACTTTATTAAAAAAACATTTCTAATCTCATTATTTACTATCTTATTATTTTTTTCTTTTAGCTTTAAAATAGATGCAAAAGAAGTTAATGTTTATATATTTTATGGAAAAACATGTCCACATTGTGAAGAAGCAAGAGAGTATTTAAATTCAATAAAAAATAAATATGATCTTAATTTAGTAGAATATGAAGTTTGGAATGATACTGGTAATAAAGAAATAATGAATGATGTAGCTGACTATTTAGACATTAACGTAAGAGGAGTTCCGTTTGTTGTCATAGATAATACCCCGATAATAGGTTATTCAAGTAATACAACTAATCAAACTTATATTTTCCATATTAACAAAGCAACAAAAAGTAGCTTCGTTGATAAAGTAGGTATTCATCTAGGGCTAGTTGATAAGGAAAATAATAAGCAAAATAAAATTTATGAATATAATTTATTTGGTAAGGATTTAAAAAAAATTAATATATTATCATCGACAATGCTACTAGGATTATTAGATGCATTTAGTATTTCTATGTTTTGGGGTGTATTATTAATATCAATATTATTGATAAATATCAAAGATAAAAAGAAAGCTTTTATAGTTGGTATATCATCTATTATGATTATGATGCTTTTTTACTTCTTACTTTTAGTATCAGGTATTAAATACGATATATATTTAAATTTAATTAATGGATTTAGAATTTTAACATCTGTTTTACTAATTATTTTAGGGATTATAGGACTAATAAAAATATTAAAACACATGGATAATGAAAATAATATTAAAGGTTATGTTAAACAAAATAATACTAGAAGTATTTTAATAACTTTATTATCATTTATGCTTATAATAGGTGTAGTTTTAATATCACTTATGAACCATGGTGGTGTACCAGATATAATATTAAATGTATTGAAATATCATGAATTATCATTTATAATTAAAGTGCTGTTATTGATAATTTATATATTAATAATTACACTTATTTATACCTTATTTTATATATTATTACAAAAAATATTTATTAAGTTAAAATTATATGAGTCTAGCAATGAAACTATATTAGTGATAAGTTCTATAATGATTTTATTTATTGGTATTTTATTAGGTTTAAAACCATTATGGTTAACATTTAATTTTTAACTATATAAGAAAAAATTATGATAGATAAGATTGCGTGGATATATATTAAAGATAAAAAAATACTTAGTACTTTATCAAAGGAAAAAGAAAAGTATTTAAAAATGATGTAGAAACTTTACTTAGAAAAATAAAAGAAGAACTATCATTTGAAATACCATGGCACTTTCAAAGCTTAGGTTCATGTAAAAAAGAAGGCATAGTTGTTAAAATGAGCTGTTATACGGCCAATTTTAAAGGTAATTTAAAACTAGATTCTGAAATTGATAAAATATCTACAGTTGATAAGTTATTATTTGAGAATTTACACAATAAAGATTTGATAGATTAAAAGGATATGATAATATGGGAATTTTATATGTAGTAGCAACTCCAATAGGTAACCTAAGTGATTTTTCACCAAGGGCTATAGAAACTTTAAAGAATACCGATTATATATTAGCAGAAGATACAAGACAAACAATTAAACTTCTTAATCATTTTAATATAAAAAAGAAAATGGTTGCGTATCATAAGTTTAATGAAAGAGAAAAAGTAGAAAGAATATTATCAGATTTACAAAACGGAATGAATATATCTCTTGTTTCTGATGCGGGAACTCCATGCATATCAGATCCTGGTTATATTTTGATAAGTGAGGCTAGGAAAAACAATATAGAAGTTATTGGGGTGCCAGGATGTTCAGCGGTAATTACCGCTTTATCCATAGGTGGTCTTGATACATCATCATTTACATTTTATGGATTTGTACCAACTGATAATAAACCTAAAAAAGCGTTATTCGATGAAATAAAGTACTCCAAAGTAAAAACAAAAGTCTTATATGAATCTCCAAAAAGAATTTTAAAACTATTAGAGGAAATGAAAAAAGAAATTCCAGGCTGCATGGTGTGCGTATGTTCCGAACTAACTAAGGTTTATGAAAGAAGTATAAGTGGTAAAATAGAGAATGTATATGATAATTTAAAGGATAATTTTGATACTTTGAAGGGCGAATACGTGATTTTGATTAGTAATGATCCAATTAAGAAAGAAGATAGTAAAATTAGTATAGAAGCATTAATAGTAGATATGGTAGTTAAAAATGGTATGTCTATCAAAGAGGCTGTTAATACCATTAATAAAGAAAAAACAGATTACTCAAAAAAAGATATTTATAATGCGGGATTAAATTTAAAAGATATATTAAAATAGAGTGTTATTTTACACTTTATTTTTTTAATTCCATAAAATATAATATGAGAATATATGTATTTTTAAATTTTATAATTCAAGTTATTATGTTATTTTTATCTATTTATTTATTTTTTGATTCTAACATTATTAAGTTTTTAATTTCCTTTATAATAATAATGCTAATTTTTCTGCCAACGTTAATTGAAAATATAAGGAAAGTTAAGTTTAAAAGCTTATTTCATATCAGATTTACTATAATTTGTATATTATTATTTATATTTTTAATTGTATTTTAGAAAAAATATTATATAATTAAAGTATATTAATAAAATAGGAGCTTATATGAAAAGTAATTATAATGATATAATTGATATTATATTAACCTTATTAGAAGATGAAGAAATAATAAATAACATAGCGATATCTGGAAGTATTGTACCATATCTTGTTACAGAAAAAGAATCTTTAGAATATCATTCGGATTTTTATATATTAGTAAAAAATAAAAAAATGGATATGATAAGAAGGAAAATAAAAGCACTTACGAAGGAGTATGAACTTGACTTTTTTTCTGACTCCAAAAAGTATTCTAAAGAAGATTATGGTTTTAAAATAAAGTATCAAGGAACCGTAGTTGGTTTTTTCCCATACTCTTTAATAGATAATAATTTAACAATAAAAACTTATGCTATAAACAAGGATGGTACAAAAATAAAATTAAAAAGAAAAATAATACCTGCTATTTCAAAGAGTAGTGTGATAAGGTTAATTAAATTTGGAAAAGGTAGGCTTAGGATAATGAGCCCAGAATTTATTCTAGCGGATAAAGAAACAAGAGAACAGCAACCAGGAAATCCAACATCTGAAACGATACATTTGTTAAATAAAATATCGGATGAAAGCGTACTTAAAGTTGTTAGAGAAAGTACCTCTAATGCCAAAGTTAAGATAGTAACTAAAGATACTAATGATAATAATATTATACTTATAGTAATATTAACGGTACTTGTAGTATTATTACTTGTAGTAGCGTACATTTGTTTTAAAAAATAATCCAAAAACGGGATTTTTTTAGTATAATAGTATTAGAGGTGATAGAAATGGAAAGAGTAATATTTCACATTGATGTTAATAATGCATTTCTATCGTGGTCTGCTATTGAAATGCTCAAAAAAGGTAGTAAATTGGATATTAGAACCATACCTGCTATTGTCGGTGGGGATGAAAAAAAAAGAAAAGGAGTCGTTCTTGCAAAGAGTTTTCCAGCTAAAAAAGCAGGAATAGTGACGGGTGAACCTATTTATATGGCTAGAAAAAAGGTTGATAAATTGTTTGTAGTACCATCTGATAGACAAAAATATACTGAATATTCTAATGCATTTTATAAAATTCTGTGCAAATATACTCCGGTTATTGAAAGGTACTCAATAGATGAATGTTTCATGGATATGACAGGAATGCAAATGATGTTTGGAGATCCTGTTAAACTTGCCTATAAAATAAAAGATGAAATATATAATACGCTTGGTTTTACTGTAAACGTTGGTGTTGCAAATTCTAAAATATGTGCTAAAATGGCTAGTGATTTTGAAAAACCTAATAAGGTTCATACGTTGTTTTATGATGAGATAAAAACTAAAATGTGGCCACTTAAAGTGGATGATTTATTTATGGTGGGTAAAAGTTCTAGTAAAAAGTTGCATGAATTAGGTATAAATACCATAGAAGATTTAGCTAAGGCAGATATAACTATGCTTACCAGGCATTTTAAATCAAGTGGAAAAATGATGCATGAGTATGCAAATGGTATAGATGATTCTTCTGTTGAAAGACCGGTTCCTAAAAATCAGGGTATAGGTCATTCTACAACTTTACCAGAAGATGTGGATAATATTCCAGATTTAAAAAAAGTACTTAGAAAATTATCTGGTATGGTTGGTATTAGACTTAGAGCAGAAAAAAAGTATGCAACTGTAATATCGGTACAACTTAAAAATAATGATTTTTTTAACTATCAGCATCAAAAAAAACTTGTTAACCCAATTTCATCAAATGAAGATATATATGAAAATGCTTGTATACTATTAAAAGATATGTGGAAAGGTGACTCGATAAGACTAGTAGGTCTTAGGGTAAGTGATTTTACTGATAAAACTTACGAACAGGTTTCTTTATTTGAAGAGGCGGGAAAGTTGGAAAAAAGAGATAAAGTTCAAAAAGTGATGGATAAAATAAATAAAAAGTATGGAACTAATACAATTAATAGCGCAGCGCTATTTGATGAAGAAAAGTAAAACTAGTTAATTAGTAGCTAGTTTTATTTTACAATTTTATTAATTATATATTGATTTTCTTTAGTATGTTTGTTAAAATACTACTAGCATTTATTAAATGCTTATAATTTTTATGGCGGAGTTGGTGAAGTGGTTAACACACTGGTTTGTGGCACCAGCATTCAAGGGTTCGATTCCCTTACTCCGCCCCATAATTGATGATAAAAGTTCATAATATGAAATTATTATGAACTTTTTATTTTTAAAATTCTGTCTCCATAATAAACTTTTTTTATAATACTAATATATTTTGAACACTTTTAATTTGAGAATATCTTAATAAAATTTTTCTTATTTAACTTTCAATAATCATCTTTTTAATCATAAAAAATACTAAATATAATTATGTCAGCTGTAACAGATAACTTATCATACTCATTTGAATTATGTTGAATTAAAAATTTTAGTTAATATCTATCATGTTATATATATGATTAAAATATATTTTAATGAGGTGTATTTTTTGAAAAAAGTATTAATTTTATTTGGTGGAAATTCAAGTGAACATTATGTTTCTTGTAAATCTGCTAAAAGTATTGTGGAAAATATTGATAAGAAGTTATTTAAATATGAAATGGCAGGCATTGATTTTGATAATATTTGGTATAAGTTTAGTGGTGATTTAAAATTTTTAGAAAATGGTAATTGGAAAGAAGCTAACATATTAAAAGTAGATAACATAGTGGGGTTTCTAAAAGAGTTTGATGTCGTTTTTCCAATAACTCATGGAACTAATGGTGAAGATGGTAAACTTCAGGGGATGCTAGAATTGTTTAATATTCCATTCGTTGGATGTAAAACTCTCGCAAGTAGTATTGGAATGGATAAAGAAATGTCTAAGGTTATATTTGACAACTTAAATATAAATCAAGTTCCGTATATAGCTATTAATGATGATTATAAAATAAGTGATATTATAGAAAAAATAGATTTTCCAGTAATAGTTAAGCCAGCTAATGGGGGATCTTCAATAGGCATTAGTAAGTCAGACAATAAAAAAGAGTTAATAAAAGCTATTAGTGTGGCTAAAAGGTATGATAGTAAAGTGATCATAGAAAAATTTATAAAGGCTAGGGAACTAGAGATTGCAGTTTTAGAAAATAAAGGAAAAACATTATATTCAAATATAGGAGAAATAAAATCGGCTAATGAATTTTATGATTACGATGCTAAATATATAAATAATAAATCTACTACTATAATTCCTGATGATATACCTTTAATAGTAGTAGATAAAATTAAGGAGTATACTAAAAAAATATTTGAAGGATTAAATTGTAATGGATATGCTAGAGTAGATTTTTTCTATGATGAAGAAAATAACGAGATATATATAAATGAAATTAACACTATCCCAGGATTTACCTCTATTAGTATGTATCCTAAACTAATCGAAAGTATCGGTATTAACTATACTGATTTAATAACCATTTTGATTAATAACGCATAGTAAAAAGATAGCAAATTAAAATGCTATCTTTTATTAATATCTATTTTTATCAAACATTTGCCATGCTAAAATTTTTCCATTTTCTATATTTGCATTTATAACGAATTCATTGATACCAAGACTTATAAATTCTTCTTCTCTAGGTTCAATTTTTTTTATTACTTTAACTATTACCTCTTGCCAAATATAATTTGGTATTTCACTATAATTATTAGGAACTCCATTTTCTGCATCGTTAGTAGGTACATCTATCGATTCTAAAAATTTTATTCTATTTTTTCTGCTCTGAGCGTATTTTTCTTCTGAAATCATAAATGTTTGATAATTCTTAAAATTATTTATATTACAACGTCTAATATCATGCCATGGTATAAAATACCTTTCATGGCAATCTAAACCTTTAGATACTTCTCTTCCATCAAATCCATTTCCTACTGCATCTATGTAAATACCATATCCAATAATTACGTCAATGTTTAATCCAGCTTCCCTTTCGTATCTTTCACATGGAGTATTTGTTTGATTAAATATTACCATTACTCCATCTTGATCAATTTCTTTAACCTTTTTAAATATACTTAAAATATCTGGATTTAATCCTCTTCCTTCTACGCTTGCCATCATAGGCTTAGTTATGGGATTGTCATTTCTTTCTCCTGGATAATTTTTTAATGTTTCATAGTTTTTTATGTATTCATCAATTGTTTCTACTATTGTTAAGTCTCTAATTGGACTTAACTCTGGAAAGTAAAGTAGAAGGTTTATCATGTCACGGGTTCTGTGATATTTCATCATCTTTGAAATATCGTCCTTATTGTTAAAACATAACATTTATAATACCTCCTGTTTAATCTATATATTTTTTATTTATTATCAAAGTTATTACACAATTTCTAAGGAAGCTATTAGTCATTATCAAATGCCCTTTATATTTACCATGGTAACCAAAACTATTATCTACCTTAAATTGCTTTACTTCACCGTTTTTAACGTATGCACCAGTAATACACATAGCATGATCATAATTAGTTATATCCAAACTAAGTTTGTAGTTATTTGGTAACTTTCTTATATTTAGAACTTCATCATATTTGAATATATTATCATCTAATATGTTGGTTTCATAATCTAAAGTAGTAGATTCTTCTGCAGAAAACCAAACTCCAATACCGTCTTTTAATTGTGAGATAACAGCTTTATTTATTTTGTCATGACTAAGTGTTATTATTTCTTCATTTTCCTTTAAATACATACTTGGTATAAAAGAATAACTTTTCTTTAGGATTTCTTTATCATACGACGTAACTGTAACATATTCATCTAAACTTGTTTTTAAATATTTATTTCTAAACTCTAAAGGGGTTATTCTTTCCTTTTTATATTCAAACGTAGTAGGTGGATTGCCTATTACTTTAGATAAAAAGATATATGCTTCGTTTATTAATATGTCTTTTAATATATCATCGTTTTCACCATTTCTATTAATTAAGACGGTTGCGTCTGTTTTTACTTTTTTTCTTAGTAATTCTATAACTACGTTTGCATCATATTTATTAGTTACCTCTTTCATGTACTTGGATGTAATAAGACCATACTTATTTATTATTTTTTTGCAGGAGTTAAAAGTGCCTGCTATAACGATATATTTATTAGCTTTTTCATTAATCATCTCTAAACTTATATTATTTTCTTTTAATAACTCATTATAGAACATATTTACTTTTTCTAATTTATCATAAAAATCTATATAGGTTGCAGATAAATCTAAACCTTTAGTATTTATGCTATTATCCTTTTTCATAATACTTTTTATCATTCTTAGAAAAGCATAAATATTACATTCGTAGCTTTGTTTTTGATCATACATTTTCATTTCTGGTATTTGTATATTAAACTTATAAGAGGTATTTTTCACAAGCGTTTTATCTAAACATACACATTCTAAGCCATTTTCATAAATATTATTTTCCAAAGTAATATTATTCTCATCATTTAAATATTCCTTTTGATATTTTAATATAACCCCTGATTTTATATCTTTATTCATAGTATCACCATATACATTATACAATAATTCTTAATTAATTTATAAATAAAGTTAAAATAGTTTATTATGATAAGATTATAGAAAAAGATTTTGCAAAGTAAAGTAGCAGATAAAGAAGTTGTTATTTCTAATTATGGACATCTAAATGGTATACTGAATTTAAAGAATTATTATAATATTTATAATTAAAAGTAATCTTAGATGCACTTTTTTATTGATATGGTAATAAAATTATAGTATAATAACCAACCGAGGTGATACATATGAGCGTTAAGTTTTCAGATACTTATATTAAGTATAGTTCTATTATTAAAAAAATGTTTGATAAAAAGTTTTTCAGCAAAAAAGATATTTTAAAATTAAGGGAAAAAATAGAAATACTATTGTGGTTAAATGGTAAATCAAATTATAGTATAGAAGTTTTTTATGGGAAAGTAGAGTTATTAGATAAAAATCCTGAAGAGGCGGTTTCTCACTTTGAAGATGCAATTTTAAACTACGATCATGATAAACCTACGGCCGCATACTATGGTTTGTTTAAAGCATATGTGGATTTAGAAAATTATAAATTAGCGTTAGAAAACTTATGTTTATATGCCTCTTGTTTCCAAAAAAACTTTAATATGACTTTTTATTTTAATGTCTTAAGTAAATTATTAGAATTAAATGAATCAGAGTATGAGTATGAATATGAAAACAATAATTGTAATACAGAAAATTATGTTAATTGTGTTAAGTGTCCAGCACCGGTTTTAAAGTATTATAAAAAAGCTGAAAGACTATTTGAAAAGGGAAATTATTTAAGCGCCATAGAAAATTTAAAAAAGTGTCAGGAGCAATGTGTTTTAGGTAATTATATGATCGATGTTAGATATTTAATTAAACTTTTAAATAAAGTTTATAAATTAACAAATTGCAAATCAGTTAGTGATATAGAAAAAAGTATTAAAAAAATAAATAGCATGAAATCTAATTATGATAAGAAATGCTTTTTAGAAAAAGAAATAGAAAATCCTAATAACGTATATGCAGTAATCGAACTTGTAAAAATTTTAATAGAAGAGGGAAACTTTAAGACAGCTTATTTTTGGTTAAACCATAAAATGGATAAAAAGCAATCGGAAAAATACATAAGAGAACTAAATGAATTAAGAAAGATAGTTTATGAAGAAGTTGGCTTTGAAAAAAATAAATCAAAGATAGATGAATACCTAGCAAGAGCAGAAATTTATATAGTTGATAAAGATTATACTGAAGCTTTTAAATTATATCAACAAGGTTATGATGCATTGCATTGCCCAGTATTTATATTTAAAAAAGCAGAGTTAAATTATTCAATAGGAAATATTTCTAAGGCTTTTAAATATTTTATAAATTACTTAGATTGTGGTGAAAAGTTTAAAATAGAAAGTTATATATATTTAAGCTACATTGAATTAATAAAAAATAAAGACGAAGATTCTACTAAGTATGATGGATATTTAGAAAAAGTAGAGAATCTTGAAAAATATGTTCATATTTTTGAGAAAGCTGAGGATGTTTATTATAGATGCGTTGAAGGTGTCGGAATTCCAATGTTTGAAGATAAAGACTCAGATTTTAATAATTATTATGCTGAAATAATTTCAAATATAAAAAAAGGTAAAATATATAAAATAGAAACTATAGATGATAACAAAATTATGCCTGAAGATTTAGCATTAATAAAGATTAGTGCTGCTCCTATATTATTAGAACAAGGAGCTATATATTTATCTGATAAATATTATCAAAGCGCAATTAAATTTTCCGATAATGATAGAATAATGAAATTAGCAGAGCAATATAAATTATTAAGAAATGAAAAAAATCCTAAAAATTAATTGTTAAAAAAATCAAAAAATATGTTATAATTAACAAGCAATGAGTTGCTAAACATGCGTAAGTCCAGTTGTTTTAGCAATTCTTTTTTATGGAATAAAGGAGGTAAATTATGAATAAGAAACTTGATTTAGGAAAGGAAAAAATAGGGAAGCTATTACTTACGTTTTCTATACCATGCGTTATTAGCATGCTTATAAATTCAGTATATAACATAGTAGACCAAATATTTATAGGACAAGGTGTTGGATACTTAGGTAATGCTGCAACTAACATAATATTTCCAATCGTTATTATGTGTAATGCTATAGCAGGTTTAATAGGAAATGGATGTGCTGCTAACTTTAGTTTAAGGTTAGGAGAAGGTAAAAATAAAGAAGCTTCTAAGTCGGTTGCATCAACTATTACAATAACGATTATAACATCTATTTTAATAAGTATAATATTATACATATCGTTAAATTTTTTGGTAAAAGCTTTTGGATGTACTAATAACGTTTTTCCTTATGCTATGGAATATGGAAAAATAATATTACTTGGTGCACCTTTTATGATAATTTATAGTGCTTTATCACAAATAATAAGAGCGGATGGGTCTCCTAAGTATTCAATGATATTACTTGTTGTTGGAGCAATCATTAATATTATATTAGATCCTATTTTAATCATGAAGTTTAACATGGGAGTTAGGGGTGGTGCTATTGCAACTATAATAGGTCAAATAGTATCATGTATAATGGCATTGTTATACTTAAGAAGATTTAAATCTATAAAACTAAATAAAAAAGATTTTGTACCTGATAAATCTATTATAAAAGTATTAGGATATGGTCTATCTAGTTTTATTACACAGATGACTGTTTTAGCATTATTTATATTTATGAATAACATTATGACTAAGTATGGAGCAACAAGCAAGTTTGGTAGTGATATTCCACTTTCTGCTTATGGTATAGTATCGAAACTTAATAGTTTATTTGTTGCATCGGTCCTTGGAATATCAATAGGTGCACAACCAATTATTGGATTTAACTTTGGAGCAGGAAATTATAAAAGGGTAAAGGAAACTCTAAGAAAAGTATTATTTGTAAACCTTATTATAGGACTTTTATTTAATGCTTCATTTCAATTGTTTACTAAGGCTTTGATAGGGATATTTGGAAGTGCTGATAATGCATTGTATACCGAGTTTGCAACGGATTGTTTAAAGATATTTTTAATGTTATGTGCCCTTAACTTTTTTGAAATGACAACTAGTATCGTAATTCAATCATTAGGTAATGTAAAAAAATCCACAGCGGTATCATTTATAAGACAGATAATTCTTTTTATACCAATCGCACTTATTCTTTCTAGTAAAATTGGATTGTATGGGGCTTTATACGCAGGCCCAATAGCTGATGTTTTATGTTTTGTTACTGTTATATTTATATTTGGCAGCGAGTATAAAAAACTAGGTAAAATGGATGAAAATAAGGTATTAGAAGAAAGCGGACATAAAATTTTAGACAGCAAAAATAAAATGGTGATTACGATAAATAGAGAATATGGTTCTGGAGGTAGATACGTAGGTAAATTATTAGCAGAGAAATTAAATATAGCATTTTATGATAAAGAACTTATAAACGAAATATCTAAAGAAACAGGACTATCTAAAAAATATATAGAAGAAAATGAACAGAAGAAACATGCTTTAGGAAGTAGTGAATATAATAATGAAGATGCTTTATTTGTAGCGGAATCTAAAGTTATTAAAAAAGTAGCTAAATCATCTTGCGTAATAGTTGGAAGATGTGCAGACTATGTACTAGAAAATAAGAAAAATACATATAATATTTTCTTATATAGTTCTTTAGATAATGAAGTTAAAAGAGCAGTTAAATATTATGGTTTAGATAAATTTAAAGCGGAAAAGAAGATAAGTAAAATTAATAAGGAAAGAGCTAAACATTATAAGTATTACACTGGTCGTAATTGGAAAGAGGTTAG
>CANQAS010000023.1 GCA_947589535.1 uncultured Bacilli bacterium
ATTTTCTTACCTTATCAATAGTTAAAGAGGCTATTGGAGGTAATAATAGTAATGGTGTTATTATTATTGCTATGTTAATTATTATAGCTCTTTTAGTAGGTTATACAATGTTTAAAAACAAAAAATAATGATTCGTCATTATATTTTTATATAAATACAATTATAAACATAATTCTTGAAGTATTAAGAAGAAGTATTGATATAAAAGATAATATAAAATTTAAAAAAGTTGTGTAGTAGCGATTACTGTAATTTAAGACTATTTAGAATATAGGTACTACACCTTTGAAGTATGAATAATAGAAGAAAAGGGCAATTAGAATGAAATTTATTTCATTCTTTTGCTCTTTTTGATTGTCATATCTTGTCTTTTTTGTTATAATTATTTTTGATAATAGGGGAGATATTTATGAAGTCTAATAAGGGGCAAGCGTTAGTTGAATTTGTTATCATCCTACCGGTAGCATTAATACTTCTTTTTTGCGTTATTGATTTTGGAAGAGTTATATCTTTAAAAAGTGATTTAGAAAACATAGCGTCAGATTCTGTTACTTTTTATCAAGATGGTAGAACACAGGAAGATATAAAAAGGCTTATTAATAATCCTGATGTAACAGTTGATATTAAAGAAGAAGGGGAATATACAACTATTAAGGTCTCAAAAAAAATAAAACCAATAACACCAGGTTTATCATATATAGTGAAAAACGTATTTGATGTTAATATAAACAGGGTGATTAAAAATGAATAATAAAGGACAATCACTTGCTATATTTATTATATTCATACCAGTATTCATAATGATTGGAGTATTTGTAATTGATGTTTATAATGCTAAATTAGAAGCTAGAAAATTAGATGACATAAATAAAATGGTAATAAAATACGGCCTTGATCACATAGAAGAAGATCCATATAATGATATGGTTAATTTGATATATAAAAACGATGATGAAATCGATAGTTATAAAATAGATATTGACTTAGATCGAATAAAAATAGTAATAAATAAAACAACTAAAGGTTTTTTTGGAAGAATAATAGGAAAAGAAATATATATCGTAGAAAGTAACTATTATGGATATATAGAAAATAATAAAAAGATTATAGAAAAGGGTGTATGATTAGATGAAAAAAGAAGCAGCAAAAGTAATTTCTATTTTTTCGTGTAAAGGTGGTGTTGGAAAGACTACTACAACACTTAACCTAGCTGGTATTTATGATCTTATGGGAAAGAAAGTATTAATAATAGACTTAGATTTAAATAGTGGTGGTATAGCGGTTAGTTTAAACGTTGATGTTAAAAAATCAATATATAACGTTGTAGATGATATGTCTAATAATAGGTTTAAAGATATATATGATTATACGTCTAAATACAATGATAATATTTCTGTTTTACCTGCACCAGTAGATCCAAGAGAAGCTTTAAAGGTGGATTCTAGCTATATAAAGTTTCTTATTGCATCTGCAATTTATAAGTATGATGTTATACTAATAGATACTTCTCATAACATAAGTCCTATTTCACTTGCTGCTTTAGATAATAGTGATAATACGTTATTTATGGTTACCAATGATCTAGTTGATTTAAAAAACGTTAGAAGTATGATATCTATATTTAATGATACTGATAAAACCAATTATAAGATTGTGTTTAACGCTTCTAAAGATACTGGTAAAGACTATTTTTCATTATTTGATATTAAAAACATTATTAAGCATAATATAGATTACACAATTGATAGATCATTTTATATTAAAAACATTGATAAATACATTATTGATGGTGAAATATTAACTTTAAATAAAAAAATAAGATTACAAAAAAAATCTGATGTTAATAAATTAACAAAGTTAGCTAACTCACTTATTGAAAATAAAACGAAATCCGAAAGGGGTGCTTAATAATGCCTAAGTTGTTAGATGCTTTTGATATTAAAGAAAAGAAAGTTATTAATAAACCCGTAGCTGATTATGATATTTTTAAAAATAAAGAAATGCTTGATAGTTTAAGAAATAGTATTATTTCAAATATTATTGATGATAAAATTCCAGATAATAAATTATTGCATGAATATATTAATGATGAAATTGATAAAGCTTTAAAAGGATATGATTTAACCAATTTGGAACGTAGTCACATATTTAACTTAATTGATAACGAAATAAATGGTAATGGACCAATATCTGAGTTATTAGAAGATCCTAATATTACCGAAATTATGGTAAATGGTAAAAATGAAATATATGTTGAAATAGATGGACATATAAGTAAAGATGATTCCGTTTCGTTTATTAATGATGAACATATAATTAGAACGATTCAAAAAATAGTTCAGCCACTAGGAAGAACGATTGATACTGCAAACCCTATGGTTGATGCTAGATTAGAAGATGGTTCTCGTCTAAATGCTGTAATACCGCCATTATCACTTAAAGGCCCAGTTATAACAATAAGAAAGTTTAGAAAAGATATGGAATCTATCGATGATTATTTAAGAACTGGTTCAATGACACCTTATATGGCTAGATTTTTAGATGCCGCTGTAAGAGCTAAGCTAAACATTATAATATGTGGTGGTACTGGTAGTGGTAAAACAACACTTTTAAACGCTTTGTCTTCATTTATTGATAATGACGAAAGAATTATAACGATTGAAGATGCTGCTGAATTAAGACTTCACCAGTCTCATGTAATAAGTTTGGAAACAAGGCTTGTCAATTATGAGGGAACGGGAGAAGTTACAATCCGTGACTTAGTTATTAATTCTCTTCGTATGAGACCAGATAGAATAATCGTTGGTGAAGTTCGTGGTAAAGAAGCATTTGACATGCTTCAAGCGATGAATACTGGTCATGATGGATCACTTACTACGATGCATGCTAATAGTCCAGCGGAAGCTTTAAATAGACTAGAAACCATGGTTTTAATGGCAGGTATGGAAATACCTATAAAAGCGATTCGAGAGTATATTGAAAACGCAATAGATATAGTAGTTAACGTATCTAGATTATCTGATGGTAGAAGAAAAATAACTAGTATTTGTGAAGTTGATGGTTTTAATGAAGATATTATAGAACTAAAAGAAATATTTACATTTAAACAATCAGGTATAACAAGTAATGGTGAGATAGATGGCTCTTTTGATTTGAAAAAAAGAATACCAACTTGCTATAAAAAAATAAAAAGTAAGGGAATAAATGATTTAGAATACATATTTGAAAATAAAAAGTAGGAGGTACATACTATGAAAGTATTTATTATTCAAACGCTAATAATGATTTTATTAGTAGGAATTATATTTTATTTAATTCTATATAATAAAAGTTTAAGATTAGAACGTAGAATTTCTAAATATAGTATAGATGCCATAAAAGATGATAGTGTATCATTATTTGATATTTTGAATGATATGTATTTGAAGTATGTAGAAAAATTATCCAACGTATTAAAAAAATCAAGCGTTATTAAAAAATACTCATTAAAATATAACAAGTATTTAACCTATGAAAATAATAACGATAGAGGTGCTATGGATTTTGTTAGTAACAAGGTTTATATTTCGTTATTGTTTGTAATAATAATTTTATTTGCAAGGATAATAGAAGGAAAAATGCCAAACATAATTGACATATTAGTATCATCGTTATTAGGATTCTTTTTAATTGATATATACTTTAAAGCTTATGATTATTTTAAGAAGAAGAGAATTGAACAAGATTTATTAAACGCGATAATCATAATGAATAATGCATTTAGAAGTGGTATGAGTATGATGCAAGCAATAGAGATCGTATCAAAAGAACTAAAGGGACCAATTAGTCAAGAGTTTAAAAAAATGCATTTAGAAATAGAATATGGTTTATCACTAGATGTTATTTTTGAAAGGTTTTCAAAACGCGTTGAGTCTGAAGAAGTTAGTTATATAACATCATCACTTAGTATTTTAAATAAAACTGGAGGAAACATAATAAAAGTATTTTCTTCAATTGAAAGAATGTTATTTGATAAAAGAAAATTAAAACAGGAAATGAAATCATTGACATCTAGTGCTAGAATGATTAGTAAGATTTTACTTTTAATGCCAATTTTATTTATTATAGTAATAACCTTACTACAAAGGGATTACTTTAAAATATTAATAACCACAAATTTAGGTAATATGCTTTTATTTATAATTATACTTTTATATGCATTATATGCTTTAATAGTAAATAAAATCATGAAAGTGAGGTTTAACTAATGAAAGATAAAAAGACTTTTATAAACCGAATTTATCGTGATAAGGATATTAAGAAGATAGATACTAAAATAAAACAATTTGGAGTATCAAAAAAATTTACTACTGAATATTTTATGAATTTAAGATTATTTTCATCTATTATGATATTTTTATTGGTGTTTATATTCTTAGATAATGGTGCTTTATTATCACCAATTATAACTACTGTTTGGTATTTTTTTATAAAGTATTTAATGATTGATAGACCACTTAAAAAAAGGGAGAGAAAGCTTAATAATGAAGCATATTATTACTTTGAAGTATTAACCCTTGCATTAGAATCAGGCAGAAATTTAGAAAACGCTATTAAAATGGCGTGTAAATACATTGATTCGGAAATATCTGATGAATTTAGAGAAACATTAAAACATGTTAACTTTGGTAAATCATTAACGGAAAGCTTAGGTCTTATGAGTGAAAGAATACCTAGTTTAACAATTAATAATATAATTCTTAATATGGAGCAGTCAAACCTTTTTGGTAATAGTATAATTAATACGATGTATAACCAATTAGACTTCTTAAAAGATAAACAAGTAATGGATATAAAATCAGAAATAAATAAAATTCCTAATAAAATAAGTATTTTCTCGGTATTATTTTTTATACCACTATTATTACTTATAATACTAGGACCAGTATTAATAGAATTTTTAATAAAATAAACAAGTTTTTTTCAAAACTTGTTTTTTATATGAATGTTTCTATCAAATTAATAGAAGAACTATAAGCAGTGATAATATTATTATTCGATTTAAGAAAAAAATAGTAATAAAAACTGTAAGTTATAAATTATGTAAAAGGATTTTATAAGTTTAGATGTAACCGGTATGATAAAAGAAAAAGTAGTTTTTTTTTAAAATATTTTTTCTTGTCAAAAACTTGACATGCTGTATATATTTTTATTTACTGGGAATATTTTTAATGATAAGATTTTAATAGATAATAGAGTAATAATGGAGGGAAGTAATATGAAAGATGATTTAACGGAAATTTTAGACTTTGACACTGAAGAAAAAAGAAGTGTCGGAAGACCAAAATTAGCTGATAAAAAAACTAAAATAAAATCCATTATAATCGCGTCAGTTTCTTTTATCTTCGTAGTATTACTTCTTATTTTTGGATATGGAACCTTGTTTGGTTTTAGAAATTTAAATTTAAAAGGAGCGGTTTCAAAAAACGAAGAAAAGGATGTAGTTAAAGTTGATGAAATAAAACCTTTAGTTAAAGATATCACCTTAAAAGCAGGAACTGCAAGAAAAGTATATTTAACTGTTTTACCTGCTACTGCAACTAATAAAAACATAAATTATTCTTCATCAGATGAAGATGTAGCAATAGTTGATAATAATGGTAAAGTAACGGGAATATCAGTTGGTAATGCAATAATTACCGCTAAAACAACTGATGGAACAGAATTAAGTACTACGTTTAATATAAAAATAGTTAAAAATGCAACTGGTAAATGTGAGTTTACATCTATATCAAAAACATCAAAAGGTGTTTCTTATAATACGGAATGTAATAATGCGGTAATTAAGGAAATTCAGTATAAGGTTGGTAACAATAATTACGAAAAATTACTTACTAAAAAAGCAAATGATGAAATAAAATTCTCTAGTGAACAAATGAATGATAAAATAACTTTAAAAGTTGTATATTATCAAAATAATAGTAAAGTTGCTAAATATAGTACTAAGTCAATAGAATTTAATACTAAAACAACTACAGGTAAAGATGGTTATTGTACACTTGATATTAACTCGGTTAAAACTGGTTCAGCAAAATATGATATTACTTGTAATAATGCTAGTGTAACTAAAATAGCATATAAGATAGGTAATGGTAGTTATGTTGGACTTGATTCTAGTAGTATAGCAGATACCGTATTATTTGAGGAAAGTGATATAACTAGAGTAATATACTTTAATGTTGAATACCAAATAGATGGAACTAATATTAGAAAAACCGTAACAAAAAGTAGTATTATAGATAAAAAAATTACTACAAGTAAAGGAGAATAATATGACAAAAGAAATAAAAAATAAAGTAGGAAGACCAAAAAAGGCAGATAAAAAACTAAAAAAAGAATCTATTATAGTAAGTATAGTAATTTTACTTATTCTTACTGTTATAGGTATTTTAGGTTTTAACGTATTAACCATTAATTATAACCCGAAATACGTAGTGGGAAATGTTTATAATGCTAATGTTAATTCTTGTATGGTTCAAGATAATAAAATAGTTTGCGGACCTAATGTTACATACATGAAATATAAATTAGATAATGAGAAATATATAGAAATAAACAAAGAGGATAAAAATATATCAGTTAAATTATCAAAGTATAATAATATAAAAATATGTTATAAAACTAATAATACTGATTTAAGATGTAATAAGTAAACTTGCTATTTAAGCAAGTTTTTTCGTATATAAAAATTATCTTTGCAAATTATATTAATAGGTGATTATTTTGATAAGTGATATTTTATATACAAATTGGTATGAAGTAGGAATAGTAGCATACAGAGCTTTATTTTCGTTATTAATATTATTTTTTATTACAAAAATAATAGGTAAAAAGCAAGTATCAGAACTTAGCTTATTTGATTATGTTATAAGTATATCAATAGGTAATTTTGCTGCTGAAATTTCAATTAATATAGATGTTCAATTAATGGATGCCATTATTGCTGTTTTAATTTTTGGACTTGTAGCAACTATGGTATCTGTTATAACTATGAAAAGTATTAAGTTAAGAAGATTTCTAATTGGAACACCTACGATTATTATTGAAGATGGAAAGTTTGTTTATAAGAATTTAAAAAGGTTAAAAATCGACATTAATGATTTTTTAGAAAGTGCAAGAATAGCAGGATATTTTGATATAAGTAATATTAAATATGCTTTGATGGAAGTTAACGGACAAATAAGTTTTCTTCCTAAAGAGGAATATGCACCTTTAACGCCTAAAGATATGAATCTAAAACCATCTTTACAAGGTTTATGCGCAAATGTAATAATAGATGGAAAATTAATGTCTAAAAACTTAGTTAAAATTAATAAGGATGAAAAATGGCTAATTAAACAATTAAAAATAAAAGGTTATAAAAATTATGATAAGATCCTACTTGCAACGGTAGATGTTAATGAAAAACTTTGTGTATTTGATAAAAAAGATAATGTAACTATTAAAAACGTATTAGAGTAAATTATACTTTTCTCTTTGTTTTTTTTATGTTATCATTTATTTGGTGATAATAAATGAAAAAATTTTATAATAAATTAAAAAACAATAATTGGCTAATATTGACGTTTATGTTGAGTACAATTGCAATTAGTATTATATATATATTGCAAAAAATTGCACCATTTGGAAATAACTCAATGTTAGATGTTGATTTTTATCATCAGTATGGTCCTTTACTTAATGAGTTATATGATAGAGTAAAAGAAGGAAAATCACTTCTTTATTCATTTAATACTGGGCTTGGCATTCCATTTTATAGAAACTTTTTAAATTATTTATCTAGTCCATTTAATATAATTTTATTTTTATTTAAAAATGAAAACATAGTAATGGCTTTTTCTATAATTATTGGATTAAAGGTTATTTTTGCTTCATTATCAATGTCTTTTTACTTAAAAAAAACATTCAATAAAAGTGGCGTATTAGCTAGTATATTTGCACTATTTTATGCGTTTTCGGGATATTTTTGTGCGTATTATTGGAATATAATGTGGCTTGATGGTATGGTTTTTTTACCATTAATAGCTTATGGTATAAATAAGATAATTGATAGTAAAAAGCCACTTTTTTACATTGTTAGTTTAGCGGTTATGCTTTTTGCTAATTATTTTATAGCATATATGATATGTATATTTAGTGTTATGTATTTTATAGCATATTTATTATACAGACGTGATTTTAATTTAAAAACCATAATTAAATATGATATAAAAACTATTATATTATTTGGATTATCGTCTGTTTTAGCAGCTGGATTAGTCTGTTTTGCATTATTACCACTTTATTTTTCACTAAATTCAATATCTGCAACTAAGGGATTATTTCCAAGTCAAGAGTTTCAATTTAGTATTCATGATTTTATGTTTAATCATTTATCTAGCGTTAACAGAACCGTATTTGCAAGTGATATCCTGCCACTTCCTAATGTTTATCCTGGACTTTTAACCCTAGTTTCATTATCTTTATTATTTATCAATAAAAAAATTAATATTAAATTTAAGTTTATTAGTGCATCCGCTCTTATTATTTTCTTTTTACTTTTTAACATAAACACGTTAGATTATATTATGCATGCATTTCACGTTCCTAATGATTTACCATGGAGATATTCTTTTATTTACGTTTTTGTTATGGTTATTATAGGATATTATTCTTTTTCTAGAATAAAAGATATTTCGGTTGTTAGAATGTCAATTTCTTTTGCCATAGTAATAATCCTTTGTTTACTATCATCAAAGTTATCTTTTGCAAACATAGATGATAAGAGAGTTATAATGTGTATAATATTACTTATAGCGTATTATGCTTTAACACTATTATTACGTTATTATAATAAGTTTTTTAATAAATTTATTATTGCGTTAGCTATAGTAGCAGTATTTGAAGTTGTTTATTCAATTAATGTTAACTGGAATATAGATCATGATATAAAAACATTCATGTCAGATAAAAAAGATTACCAAAAATTAATTAATTATGCTACTAAAGAAGATAATGACTTATATAGAATAGAAAAAACTAGTTACTTAACGTTAAATGATGGTGCTTGGTATGATTATAAGGGGGTTTCAACATTTACATCAATGGCATATGAAGATGTAGCTAAAAACCAAAGAATGCTTGGAGTAAGTGGTAATGATATAAATAGCTATTACTATAGAGAGTATCAAACCCCAGTATATAACACGATGTTTAATGTCAAATATTTATTAGGAAATTATATTAAAAATGATTATTATAAGGTAATTAAATCATTAGATGGTTATAATTTAATAAGTTATAGTAAGCCAAGTGCTATTGCCTATGCTGTAGATTCTGATATAAAAGATTGGAAATTAATTAGTTATAAGCCATTTTTAAATCAATCAAATTTTGTTACACTATCAACTAAAGTTAATGATGTTTTTAATAAACTTCAAGTAACTAATGTGCAAGGCGCTAAAATATTAGAAGAATCATTTAAGAAAAACTCAAATGGAGAATTTAACTATAAAGTAAATAATAATTCTAAAGAAATAACATTAACCTTAAATAATGATCAAAATCAAAATATTTATATTTATGTTGGTGGAGCAGGTATCTCTAACTTTTATGTTGACGATGAGTATTATTCATTAACTTCCGATGAATATTACATCGTTGATATTGGAGAAAAAAATAAAGGTGATGTTAATGTTAAAATAAAACTTAATGATTCTAATGATGGAACCATATATTTTTATGCCTATACACTAAATAAAGAAAATTATGATAAATTCTATAAAAAAATTAACAGCGAAAAATTAAATATATCTCAATATAATGATGTATTAATCAAAGGTAATATTACGGCGTTATATGATAAAACCGTATTTACTAGTATTTCTTATGATAAGGGTTGGAGTGTATTTGTTGATGGTAAAAGGATTGAAACTTATAAAATAGCAGATTCTTATTTAGGGTTTGATATAAAAAAAGGAAAACATCTAATTACTTTAAAATATTATCCCACTGGAATGAGGGAAGGCCTTATAATATCGATGATTTCCTTCGGGGGTATCGTAATATTAACGTTTAGAAAAAAGAAAGAAGAATTTAAAAATATCAAAAAAGGTGAATTTATTGTTTAAATTTATCTTTTTTTGTGATAGAATGTTATTAGTTATAATATAGATGTGTATAGCGTTTATATTTAAAAGGGGAATCTGGTAAATAAGGAGGTTAGTTGTGATAGGTACAATTGAAAGAATTAAAAATAACGTTTTGTTAAAATGTAGTACTTTAAATGACGAAATAATAGCACATACTTTAAAAGAAGTTATCGAAACTAGAATATATCGATTTGTAGAAGAAATGGTAAGCTTGGTTCTTAATATGACCTTAGAAGAAGCTCAGTTAAGAAACAAAGTTAATCAAATCATTTCAAATTTAATTACAAAAAAAATAAAAAGAAAATTATTTATTGACTCTTTAGCACTGCAAATAACTAATGATTCTTTTATTGAAGATTATGCTAATGATAAAATAACTTTAGATAACATAAAGAAAAAATACTTAAAAGAATTAAAAAATAACAAAAATTCTAATCAATTAAATATGACGGAGGATTTAAACCTAACTGAAATATTTGAAGGATTAGAAAAATACATAAATGACACAATAATTAATAATGTAAGAGAAAATACGGTTTTAACTAATTCAATTAATACTTTAGTTACTGATTTTAAAAAGTCTTTAGAGTCTGACTTAAGTAAGATGATAGATGATGTTGATAAAGAGTATATGAATATATTAATAAATGAATTACAAGAAGTAATTCAAAAGGATGAGGCAGAAGAAGGGGACGAAATTATGGTAGAAGAACTAAAAGAAACTAATGTAATAGAAGCAAATTCTAAGTTTGAAAAATATGACGATATGACTTTGTTTAATAAAATGATATTATGTTTAAATACAGAAGAAGAAAAATTATCTAGAAAAGAAGCTAAGTTAGAAGAAAGAAAAAAAGAAGTTGAAGAAAGATTATCTGCTACTAATAAGAATATAGAAGCTAATATTGAAAGAGAAAACGAACTATCTCAAAGAAAACTTGAATTAAGTAATAGAGAAATAGAATTAAATTCTAAATTATCAGAAGCTGAAGTTATATTCCTTAATATGAAACCATTAATTAAGGGATTAAGTAATATAACAAGCCTTAATAATGGAGGTAGTGAAAATGAATAAATTATCAACTAGTATATTAGAAAAAGTTAGTGAGAATAATAATGAATACAGAACTATTTTAAGAGATTTAAATATAAATATAGATGAAAGAACCTCTGAATTAGTAAGTGAATTAGTAACAAAAACTGGTTATACTTTAGATTTTTCGAAGTCTTTATCTGACGCAAAAGAATATATTGTAAAACCTGTTTCAAGAATTATAGAATCCTATGTTATAAGAGATTTAAGAAATGTAGAGACAGTAAATGAACAATTTGTTGAAAAAATAAACGATAAATTAGATAATACTGATATGAATTCATCAGAAGATAAAGAAAACTTTATTAATAATTTAAACTCATTATTAAATGATAAATATCTTGAGATAGTAAAAATAAAAAGAACTGATTTTTTAAACCAAGATGGTGAAAATGCTGAAATTGAAGAAAAGATAAATTCTTATACCGAAAATATTAGATCATTAGTTAACGTTGATGAATCTATGTTAGACATAATATTATCTTATAAAAAAGATTTATATGAAATGGTAAAAGAAGCGATTAGTAAAATTAGTAACTTATATCAAAATAACTTTGTAAGTGAGATAAATGAAAATTTAAATGGTATCATTGATATAAACAAAGAAGATATTGTTGTTTCTGAACCAGAAGAATTTAAGCCATTTATTCCAGAAATGAATATGATGCCTGAAGCGCCTTCTTTTGATACTGGTATTGAAGCTTCATCAGTACCATTAACGGAGATTCCTGAGATACAAGAAGAGTCTTTATCAGTAGAACCAAATTCTTCAAATTATTCAGTTACAACTGATGAAGTTGTAAGTGAAGATGTTAATAATGATGTAAATTATGATAATGCTAAAGAGAAAACTGAATTAGAAATAACTCCAATTTCTCCAATAGAAATAAAAGGTGAAGAAGTTCCAAAACATTCTTATGACGTAGATGAAATTTTAAAAATCGCTAAGTCTCCAATTCTTGAGATCCCATCAGTTCCTGAAGAAAAAGAAGATAGTTTTGTAAACGTAGAACCTTTATCAGTAGAACCTGAAATTGATAATATAGAGTCAGAATTTGATGAAACAGAAATTGTTAAAGAGATGATTAGAAGACTTAATATAAGATTGGATGCTATAAAGTCTAGAAAAGATTCTTATAATGAAGAAAAAGAAAAGCTTGATGAAGATGAAGCATTTGTTAATGATTTAATTTCTTCTTCTAATGCTAAAAAAGAAGAACTTGATCAGTTTGAAGAGCAATTGAATGAAAAAGAAGAAAAACTTAATAAAAAGAAACAAGACCTTGATAAGAAGATAAATGATGTAATGCCATTTGCTAATGCGATTTTAAATACTGAAAAAGAATCTTAATTGATTCTTTTTTTGTAATTTTAAAAAATATTAGTCATATATTTAATTAGAAAGAATTGGAGGATATTATGATTAATAAACAAAAATTATGGTTTTTAACATTATTTAGTCTTATATTAGTACTTAGCGTATACTATATTACTATGCCCAGTGAACTTCTTACTACAACTTCTAACACAAAGGAAAACACTTCTACAACAAAAGTAATAGTAACCAAAGAAGATATTTTAACATCTTTGCAAGTAGAAAAAGATGAAGAAAGAGCATCACTTGCAGCAGAGTATAATGAAATCTTAACAAATAAAGAGTCTACAACAGAAGAGAAAAATAACGCATACGATGGTCTTAAAGAAATTGATGAAATAAAAGCAAAAGAAGAAAAACTAGAAAAAAAATTAAAAGATAATTTAAAATTAGATTCTTTTATAAAAATAGATGGTAATAATGTAGCTGTTACTATAAAAAAGAAGGATCATGATTATTCTCTTGCTAATAATGTTATGAAATTAATTCAAGAAGAATATAATAATAAAATGTATATATCGGTTAAATTTCAAAACTAAGTACCTTTTTTATTGCTTTTTCATAAAATAATATAGAAAATATTAAAATACCTCTTATTGTAGGAAAGTGGGGAATTATGGAAAAGCGAGTGTTAACCAAAAGGGAAAAAGAAATATTCGATTATCTTATTACTAATAAAACTACCAAAGAAATTGCTGCAAAATTAAATATAAGTGAAAAAACCGTTAGAAATCATATTTCTAACGTAATGCAAAAACTTGGAGTAAAAGGAAGAGCTTGTGCTGTCATTGAACTTATAAAATTAAATGAGATAACTTTATAAAATCGCATATTTGTGCGATTTTTTTCATATTGTTATAATGGAGGATAATACAATGCTTAGAAAGTTTGCATATAAAAAGATATTTAGAACCACGGGTATGCTTTTTCTTTTTATATTACTTCTTTTGTTTCCAGTATCAAGAGAATATAGTTTAGAAGAGGAAAATAGCTTAAAAAATGTTTCTAAAACAGTTAATCAAAGTGAGATATTCTTACTTGATAAAAATGGTTATGTATCAAGATGTCTTATAAATGTTAATTATGGTAATGATAAAGAATCAGCTGAAAAAATAGTAGAAACGCTCATAAATGATGGTAAATACGAGGATAAAATACCAAATGGGTTTAATACTATTATACCTAGTGATACCAAAATTAACGATGTAATAATAACCGATGATAATATAACGGTTGATCTATCAAATGATATATTACAAATGAATGATGAAAATATAAAAAAATCATTAGAATTATTGACTTATAATTTAACGAACTTAAAGGGAATTAATAGTGTTTATATTAAAATAGATGGTAAGCTTCTAGAACGTTATCCAAGTAGTAATAAAGTTATAAAACAACCGCTTAAAAGAGCGGATGGAGTAAATGAAGTTTATGATGTTAACACTTATAAGGATGCTAGTAAAACAACCATTTATTACGTTAGTAAAAATAATAAGGGTTATTATTACGTACCCGTAACTAAAGTAAATAATGATAATAGGGAAAAAATAAGAGTTATAGTTGATGAATTAACATCATCAAACATATATGAAACAAACTTAATGAGTTTTTTAAATTATAATACTAAATTAAATAATTATAAAATAGATGGTGATGTTTTGACCGTAGATTTTAATAATTTTCTCTTTGATGATGTTAATACTAAGAGTATTTTAGAAGAGGTAATATATTCAATATCATTATCAATTAGAGAAAATTATGATGTTCAAGAGGTAATATTTACAGTAGATGGTGAAGAAATTACAAAAAGTGTGCTAAAAAATATTGAATAATTACTATTTTTGAGTTATAATTGATTTGTTCATTTTGAGCAAGTCATTTGTCCTGTTAGCTCAGCTGGATAGAGCAACGGCCTTCTAAGCCGTGGGTCAAAGGTTCGAATCCTTTACAGGACGCCATGTAAATGATAAGTCTTACTTTAAGAGTAAGACTTTTTTCTTGATTATTTTTACAAGTTATGTATAATATAATTACATATGGAGGTACGAAGTGAAAAAAATAACTTTAGAATTTTTAATTTCATTAAAAGAAATCTTAGATTCTTGGAGAGAAATGTACAATAATATAGATAGAGATTATATGCATGGAGATGAAGCAAGAGAATATAGTATAATGATTACTATAAAAGAAGAAACTTTACTAGAAAATGGGAAGAGATATTTTGGCGATATTAGTTTAAAAGAAATTGAATCAAGACTAGATGAGGAAATAAAAAGAATTAATAAGCAAAAAAAAGATAATTATTTTGATCAAGCAATTACAAAATCTATAGATGATGAAATTAAAAATAGAAGTATAAAAAAGCAACGTATAAATTCATCTTGTGAAAATGCTATAGCTACATT
>CANQAS010000024.1 GCA_947589535.1 uncultured Bacilli bacterium
TGAACATCCCACGTTGCGGCATCTACTTTTGCTGTACCATTTATTGTCAAGGTAGTTGATAATGCTGCAAATGCTACCGTCAAACAAAGTACTGCAACTACTAGTGCTACCAGACTTAATATCTTTATTCTTCTTTCTTTTTCCATTTTTACCACCTACTATTATTATCTTCATTTTATATTATTACATACTCTTTAGTCAAGTTTTTGATTTTTTTATGTAAATAAAAAAGATTATTTCATAATTTTACCTATGTAATCTTCTTTTTTATTTCCATTTATAAAATCTTTTATGTTCATCTTCTTTTTACCTGGAACTTGTAGTTCAGTAATAATTATACTACCATCTTTAGTTACTATTTCCATTCCGTTTTTATCTAAACCAACTATTGTTCCAGATTCTTCATCATATTTTCTATTTCCTATTTTTGATAACCATAATTTAATATTCTTATCTTCTAACGTAGCATAAGCTCCTGGCCAAGAATTAAGTCCTCTTATTTGATTATATATTTCTTTTGAAGTTTTATTAAAATCTACGTGTTCTTCTTCTCTTGAAACATTATAAGCATAAGTTGCTTCGTCCTCATTTTGTTTTTCTCTTTTATTAGTACCATCAATTATACTAGGTAAAGTATCCATTAAAAGAAAAACGGCTAATTTTTGTAGTTTATCATGAAGAGTTTCTGCTGTATCAGTATCTTCTATTTTAACTTCTACTTTAGATATCATATCTCCAGTATCCATACCTTTATCCATGTACATAATAGTTATACCTGTTTTATCATATCCATATATAATAGATTTATGAATAGGTGCGCCTCCCCTTAATTTAGGAAGAAGTGAAGCATGTACGTTAATACATCCTAAACGTGGTGCATTAAGAACTTCTTCTGGGACTATTTGCCCATATGCGCAAGTTATTATGATATCAGGATTTAAACTAATTATTTCTTCATAATCTTCTCTTATTTTTATTGGTTGAAAGATTCTTATGTTATTTTCTAAAGCTAGCTTTTTTATCGGAGAAAAAACTATCTCTTTTTTTCTCCCAACTTCCTTATCGGGCTGAGTAACAACCGCAAGTACTTTACATTCTTTTATTAACTTATCTAGTATTGGCACACAAAACTCCGGAGTACCCATAAATATTACTTTTAAATCTTTCATATAATTTCCTTCTTTCTAGAAAAAGAAACTTCTCTTTAGAAAAGTTTCAAAACATCTTTTATTGTTATAAATATCATAAGAATAAAAAGTAGTATTAATCCTATGTTATTTATTATCGCATCTATTTTTGGATTAACTTTTTTACTTGTTATTTTTTCAAATAATATTACAACTGCACGATATCCATCAAACGCTGGGAACGGTAATAAATTAATAAATCCAACATTTATTGATAAATATGCTAATAAATACAATAGTCCAGATAAGCCTGCCTTACTTTGAGTTCCTACTATTGTATATATCCCAACTGGTCCAGATAATGCTCCTACTCCTATTTTACCAGTAACCAAAGCTTTAATGGTAACTATCATAGAGTTAAAAGTAGAACCAAATTTGCTAGTAGCATATTTAAATGCATTTACTATGCCTCGATGCTTGGTACTATCTAATCCTATTCCATATGAATAAGAAACATTACCATCTTTGTCTTTTGTTTTCTTTGGGGTTACTTTTATATTTTTTTCTTTACCATCATTAGTTTCAATAACTATGTTTTGAGACTTACTATTATCTGCTAATATAAGCGTTAAAGTAACATCATCCCAAGTTCTAGTCTTCTTGCCATTTATTTTTAATATCTTATCTCCTGTTTTAAGTCCAGCCTTTTCACAAGCAGAATCTTTAACAACTTCCCCTATTATTGGTTTTGTTGTATTTGAACCATAACATAAAGATATTACAAATAAAATTACAAAACCTAGTATAAAGTTGTTGATAACACCTGCTAAAACAATAATTAACTTTTTGTACCATGGTTTATTATACATCTTTTTTTCTTTTGGAACAGAAGTATCATCATCAACTTCCTCCCCAGCCATAGCAACATATCCACCGACTGGAATTAATCTTAAACAATATAAAGTTTCATCATTCTTTCTTTTAAAGGAAAATAATTTAGGTCCAAAACCTATTGAAAATTCATAGCAATAAACTCCTGATTTTTTTGCCCAGAAAAAATGTCCTAATTCGTGAATAAAGACAATTATTCCTAGCATTAATATAAAGTATATTAAAGTCATTTATTCCTCCTAAATAATTCCTGATAATAAAATATATCCAATAATAACAAAAATAATACTATCTAATCTATCTAATACACCACCGTGACCTGGCATTATATTAGAAAAATCTTTTATACCATGGTTTCTTTTTACTGCAGAGAAGAACAAATCCCCTAATTGACCTAAACATGATAAGAATAATGTAATTATAAGCAAGCCAAGTACATTAACATTAGAATCAATTGCTATATAATAAAATGTTGCAGCGCAAAGCGTTCCAAATATTCCCCCTACAATAGCTCCTTCCCAAGTTTTATTAGGAGAAATTTTAGGAGCAAACTTATGTTTACCAACTAAAGTACCTGCTAAATGAGCATAAGTATCGGTAAGCATTGTAATTAAGAAAAGGTAAATAAATAACATTAAGCTTTTTTCTCTAATTACCGTAAATTCATAAAAAATAGTTCCAATTAACATAGTCATACCAATAAGTTTAAAAGCCTCATCCGCATTATATTTTTTATTATCATTACAATAAATAACCGCAAGTAGTGGAACTAACATCGTTAAAAAATAATATATTTCTCTTTTTTCATTCATAAAAACAAGTAATATTATTAATGCATAAATAATTACATCAATATAAATCGGTCTTTTATTTTTATGTGGTAAATCTAAAAACTCCTTAATTCCTAATATTGCTAAAATACATGCTGCTATTTTAAGCCAAATACCACCAACTATTATAAGCGGAATAAATATAGCAAAAGCAACAATTGCACTAATTACTCTCTTTTTCATATTTTCACATCCTTACCTTTTTATTATAATACAATTACCTAGTTTTAACAATTAAATTATTAATAACAAATATAATATTTACATAATTTTATTAATAATGTAATAATTTAATTAGCGAAAACAACTAACTTTAAGTAAGTTGCTTTCCATTATATCATTAATATAAAAAACATCCTTACCTAAGAGTGTATGCTTTTTCTTTTATATTTTAAATACTAGCATATCTATTATTATAAGTAAAAAAAAATTAGAATTTCTTCTAATTTTAGTATGAGTCAATATTAATATTAACTCTTTTATTATCATTCATATATGAGCTTGCTTGAACTATAGTTCTAAGTGCTTTGGCAAGTTTACCTTGTTTTCCAATTACTCTTCCCATCTCATTTTCTGGAACCATTACCTGAATATTAACAATGTTTTCTTCTTCACTTGGAAATTCTTTGACAGTAATACTATCAGGATCTTGTACAAGTTCTTTTACTATTACTTCTGTTAATTTAGTTAATTCCATAATTATTTTCCTTGTTTTTCTTTAGCAAATTTAGTCATAATACCAGCTTTAGAAAAAATATTTCTAACTGTATCAGTTGGGATTGCTCCGTTTCTCAACCATTTCATTGCTAATTCTTCATCAATCTTAGTTTCAGCTGGGCTTATTAATGGATTGTAAGTTCCTACTGCTTCAATAAATCTACCGTCTCTTGGACTTCTTGAATCAGCTGCTACAATACGATAAAAAGGTCTTTTTTTAGCTCCCATTCTTTTTAATCTTAATTTAACTGCCATATATGTAATTCCTCCTTCATACAAATCAATTTTAACATATGAAAAATTTATTGTCAACTTTTTTTGTTAACACTATAAAATAAAATATTTAAAAAGGATTCTATATGAAATCCTCTTTAACTTCTTCATCAATTTTTTTATCAATTAATTCTTCATCATCATCTAGCGTATCCCATGGTTCTTCATCATCTTCTACCGCAATTTTAACTTTCGTATCATTTACTACTTCTATTCCTAATTCTTTTTCTATATCAAAATCTATTACGTCATCTTTTATTTGTACATTACTACAAGATGGTTGTTTTAAAGATCTTACTATTATATCACTTCCCGAAACAGATGTTCCCATTTTGGTTTTAACATTAACCGTTTCAGAATATGAAATATTCTTGCTAGCAACCGCTGTTTTTTTATCATCATCATAGGAGTACCATATATTTATGTCATAGTTCCCATCAATGACAACTTTATCACCTACTACAGAACCTTTAAAGTTATGATTTATAACCCAGCAACCTAAAATCGTATTAGCATTATGCTCTGCGAGTAAGTTATAATTATTTTTAAAATATTTTTTCCCTTTACCTATTACTGCTTTTGTAACTATTTCTTTAAACATTAGAATCTCCTCCTCGTTTTAATCTATGCTAAAGAACTAAAAAAAGTGCTAAAAATAGCACTTTTTAATTAGAAATTTGATTATACGTTACTAAATTATAAGAATACAACACATCCTTACGTAGCAATAAGTGTTTAATATTAAATTTAAATTGATGATTTCATATTAATTTTTTTAAGAAACAAACTTTATTAAAAAAAATTATCGCATAGTAACTTACGATAATTTTTATAATTCTTTTAACTTTTTATTTATTTTCTAATTTTTCTAAAACTTTCTTTGTAGCATCTACTGCTTTTTCTCTTAAAGCTTCAGCTGCTTCTTCTACAACTGGAGTTGCTTTCTTTTTAGTATAAGCAACTAATTCTTCAGCCTGTTTTTTTAAATCAGCTGCTTTTTTCTTAGCAACTTTAATTACTTTTTCCTTATCTAAATCTTTCATTTCTTCTACTATGTTAGATACTTTTTCTTCAATTGTATCTCTTACTTCTTTTACGTCTATTTCTTTTGCTTTCTCCATTAATTCACTTGCTTTTTTCTTTATAACAATTCTTGTTTCCTTGCCTGACTTTGGTGCAAATAAAACTCCTAATGCTGCTCCAACAGTAGCACCTAAAACGAACTTACCAACATTACTCTTCTTCGCCATCTTCATTTTCCTCCTCAACGATTTCAGCTTTTACAGCTTTTTTTCTTTTCTTCTTAAACAGTCCTTTTATAAATAATATTATTGAATCAGATATAACTTCTGTTAAGGCAGATAATTTATCAGTTACAGTATCAACAATGTTAAATACTCCATTTAAAGACTTAACTTTTTCATCAACATCATTAATAATGTCTTCTACTCTGTTCATCGCCTTAATAACTTTAATACATATAATTATCAATAAAACTATTAGAATACATAATAATATATATATCATTATTGGAAAATATGACAAAAGGTTATCCATTAATCTTCATCTCCTTCAGATTGATACATAGTATCAATCAAATTAAATAAATCTTGTTCTTTAGTATCATCATCTTCATCGTCATCTTCAACTTTTGGTTCTATTTCTTTTACTATATCTTTCTTTTTAGTTTTTTTAGTTTCTTTATCAACGTCTATTTCTTTAAAGTTAATGTTTGGTAAAATCATATCATCATCTTCATCGTCATCATCGTCTTCGATTTTTGATATTACTTTAACTTCTTCCTTTTTTACCTTTTCTTTAATTTTTGATCTAGAAAGTTCTTTTTCTTCTGCTTCTTTTTCTGCTTCTTCTATGGTTTTAGAGCTAAGCCTTTTAATAGTATCTTCTAGCTCATCATCCAATTTACCATAAGCTTTTCTTCTTACTTCATCAAATGTTGCCTCTTCATTATATCTTGAAATTGTTTCTTTATTTTCTTCTTTTACTGTATTTCCTTCTTCATCTAACAAGCCATAGATTGGGGAAATAATAGGGCTAGGTTTAAATTTCTTAGTTTCTTCTTTTCTTTTACTTCCTTGATATAAAGGAACTGGTTTTGGTTCTTTTCTTATCTGTTCTACTACCGGTTCAGTCTTTTCTTTTGCAACAACAAAATCATCATCATCAAACTGAGCAAAAGGGAATTCTTTTTCTTTCTTTTCGCTTCTAGTTTTTACCCTCTCAGAAACATCAACATCAGAAACATCTTCAAAGAATAAATCAGTCATATCATCCATTTTTGTTGGTTCATATTGTTTTGTCTGTTCATATTCCTTTTTTACTTCTTTTTTTATTACCTTTTTCACTGGTGCTTGAACTTCAGGTTCTTCTTCTATTTCATCAATGAAAAAACTTTTTATCTTATTTAACTTATTTTTTAATCCCATTTAAATTCACGCCTTTCTATACTAATTATTTTCTTCTTTTGTTTCTGCGCTGGTAGTTGTTTCTTTAGTAGTTTCTGGTTTAGAAGTCTTTACCTCTATTTCTTCTTCTTTTGTTACAACTTCATCCTCACCATCATATTTATCATATTCTTTTATATATTCTATAAAGTTTCCGTCTTTTTCTTTATTATCAAATAGTCTATATGCTTCTTCTTTTGAATCAAGATTACCTGATTCATACATTTTTTTTAATAATGAATCATTAAACTTTATACTAGATATCATGTAACTTATATCTTCTACTGCTTGATCTAAATCATCTTTAGTTACATACGTTTCTATTTTAGCATAATTATATACTACTTGTACAAATAATTTATCCTTCTTCTCAGTAATTTGTATATATCCTGTTTTTTTATTCTTTTTAAGTTCTTTAAAATAATATGCACTTTTATCAACTTTGTATGTTGGACTAGTTTTATAATAGTAGCTAACAATATCAACGTATAGGTAATAATTAATATTACCTCTTCTTAAAACATCATTATAGGAATTTGAATTAGTTCTAACTACACCTTTCGGTGCGTAATATTTATATCCTTTTCCTATTTTGTTATAAATTTTTATATTTAATGATAATATTTTATCATTTATATCTTTATAATCTAAACTATCAATTCTAGTTATACTACAACCAGTCAAAACTAGTAAAGTAAGAAAAACTAATAAATACTTTTTCACTTTTCGTCACCTACTTTAAAATAATTATAACAAAAATTATTAAAAAATAAAACCTTTAATTATTTTTATAAGCTTCTAACCTGCAAATTTTAACACCATCTTCATGAAACCTTTTTTCGTACTCAGTTTGAACATTATCATCTATCATATGATTATATAAATCCATTGTTACGTTTTTAAGCATATATCCATAAGTACTAAATGACTCTATAGAATAAGAAAAAAAATCTATATTATCCGTTTTTTGAACTATTTTTTTATCGTTTTTAAATAATAAATCATATTTTTTTAAAAAGTTTTGTGATGTAAGTCTTCTTTTAGCATGTCTTTCTTTAGGCCATGGATCGGAAAAATTAAGGTATATTTTATCAATTTCCTTTTCAAATACATTTTCTATATTATTAGCATCCATCCTAATTAGTTTCAAATTATTTATATTTTCGCCTTCTAGTTTTTGTACTGCTCTAACTATAACACTATCATACATCTCTATCCCTACAAAATTAATATCAGGATGTTTTTTTGCCATACCAATTATAAAATCACCTTTACCCATACCTATTTCAATTTCTATTGGATTATCATTATTAAAAATCTCGTTCCATCTAGACTTATATTTCTCTGGATTCATAATCATATAGCAAGACTTTCTAATTATATCACTTGAATTTTTAATATTTTTTAATCTCAAAATAATCACCAGTATAATTATACACCAAAATTAAAAATAAACATATAATGAAATGAAAAGCTTTTAATTAGGAGGATTATAAATGAGAAATGATAGACAAAATGTAAATAACCAAATGTTTCCTTTTCCAGGAATAGTACCTACTAACATGATGATGTTTCCTAACTATATGAATGATAATTACTCAAACCTTGATAATAGAATAAGTACGTTAGAAAAAAAAGTTAAAGTGTTAGAAAATAGACTTCAAAGGTTAGAAAACCCATATGGTACAACAAATACTCAAACATATCAAAATACAGTAACCAATACTCAAACAACACCATATCAAACAACTCAAAATAATACCGGATATAATGATGAAATGTATATGATGTAAAAGAGATCTACAAATACGTAGATCTCTTTTACATATGATAATTATCTTCATCTAACTTTCTAACGAAATCACTTGATTCAATAATCGATAATAGGCTTGATAAATTATAATATTTATTTTCATTTGAATTTTTTAAATAATTAATATCACTTTTATTATAATGACTTAATAATCCTGCATTTTTATCAGATGGAAGAAAATAACTTGTAACAGAATCTGCATGTCTTAACAATTCTTTTCCCTGTAAATTTTCGTTATTATTTATAACATATAAATCACATAAGAATTTTATATCCGAAGCATTCAATTTATTAATTTGTTCAAAAACATCCTCTGGATAAATATTAAATTTATAGATACCAAGATTTTTATAATCTTGATTTAAAATAAAACCTATTATTCTTTGTAATCTTAACGAATCTGCTTCTATTTCATCATTACTCTTTCCTTTGTACAAATCTTTTATCCTATGTTGCGTTTCAAAATCTAAATTTATTAAACTAGCTCTTACAGCATTACTTATTATAGAAACTTTTACATCTTTAGCATCTATATTAGATGGTAAATATGGTAATAAGTTCCCATCACCATTATATAAATCATATAAAGCTTGAGCCTTATAATTAGGATTATTGTTTAAATCCATAATCGTATCTGTATTTCTTTTGCACTGATTAATTAAATCACTGGATTGTTCTTCCATATAAATATTGTAATAATTATAGCTATCATCTGCAAACATCAAATATAAATCCAAAGCATTTTTACTATAGAGTTGAGCATAATTCATTCGCATGTATTGTGCAACTTGCTCAACATAATTTGCTATCTGTTTATTGTTTTTATAATTTTGTTCCAAATTACTTTTTACATCTTCATATGAATACCGTTTTAGCATATTACTAAAGCTTTGTCTTAATGTTTCAAAACCATTTGCAGACGTATTATTATTTTGGTTTATTTCTCTACTAACTTTTTGTACTGAAGAGCCAAAATTATCTATATACATATTATTATTCATTTCTGATTTAGATTGTTTTAATAAATTCTCGTAATAATTACAATACATATTAACTAATGCAGAAATATTACCTGTCCAACTGGAAGGCAACTTTAAATCTTTTCGCATTTCTTCTATAACTTTTCCTTTTCCAATAGAATTTATGTAATTTCTAGCATCTTCTCTACTGAATGCAGAAACTAAGCAACCTTTTCCTTTTGATAATTCAATTGCTCGCTCATTTAATAAAAAATAACTACCTAAAATAGTATAACAGCTCCAATTTGGATGTTTTTTTATTGTATAATCAATCGCTTCTTTTAAAGTCATATTATCACCTAATTTTATAATAACATATCAATTAGCAAGATATTAATTTAAAAAATAAACATTGTAAATGAAAAGTAAAGTAATTATTCTACTTTACTATTTTTAATTTTCTTAACAACTTATCTCCAAATATTTCTTTAAATATTCCATTTTTTATTGTTAGTCCAAAGTATATCAAAGCCCCTACTAGTCCATAAGTAACAATTAAAATAATTGATTTTAATTTAGTAGTAACATTAAGTGGGATAATAAGTTTCATAAACATAAGCACTACTACCATTATGATAAGTGGATAAATAAATTTAAACATTTTATTAAAATACTCTTTAAAGTCTAATCCAACGATTTTATTAATTACTACTAAATTAGTTATTACAGAAGTTGATAAACCTATTAAGGTAGCTAATGTTGATCCCCAGAAAGGATATAACCCTAAAGAATTAAATAAATGCATAAACGGTATTTGAAGAACTAACTTAACAATAATACCTGCTATTATACTTAAGAATACGTTTTTAAACTTATTTAATGATTGCGCAATTGATATCGAAGTTGTAAACATACATCTAAATAAAGCTATAAAGATGGTAAAGCAAAACACTTTTGGTCCCCATATACTTTTTCCATAAAATGCGTTAAATACCGGTCCTGCTAAGATAGAAAGCCCTATCGCCATTGGCATAGTAACATAAAGTAACATCAAGAAAGATTGATGAACCTTTTTCTTAACGTCTTTTTTATCACCCTTAACAAAACTTGCGGTAATATTTGGAACTAGGCTTGTCATAAGACCAGTCGATATTGCAAGAACAACACTATTTAGTTTATTTCCAGTTGTATTTATTACCCCTAATACACTTTCAGCATCTTTAGTTTTAAAGCCTAATTTAGTAAGTGTATCAATAATAGTTGTCATATCAATATAATCATATACCGATAAAGCAAGACCAAACGATATAAAGGGAATAGAATAAATAAGTAATTTTTTTATTATAGCTTTATTACTAATCTTTTTTTCTTCGTTTCTTATTTCGTTACTTTTAGTTTCTTTTATAATATCTTTTTTATTCTTATTTATCTTAATAAGTAAATAAATAAGGGCAACAATTGCTCCTATAGTAGCACCAAATACCGAAACTCCAATTGCGTTTGTAACTCCTACTTTAAACACCCTCATACATAAATAACTACCAATTAAAATAACTGCTATTCTAATTACCTGTTCTATTACTTGACTAACAGAAGATGGAGTCATAAACTTATGTCCTTGAAGATATCCTTTTGTAACACTAAGAAGTGGAACAACTAATATTGCAGTTGATATTACTCTTATTACAAAAGTAATACTTTCTTTAGAGTTTCCCCCCGTATTATTTCCCATTATTTGATTAGAAATAAAAGGAGCTCCAACAAACATTACTATAAATAAAATTATTCCCAAGACCATTAATAACCTTTTACCAAGTTTATATGCTCTTTCTTTAGTATCATAATACCCAAGCGTATTATACTCACTAATTAACTTACTCATAGCAGGCGGAATTCCAACAGTTGATAATGACAAAAATAAATTATAAATAGTATATGCATAACCATATAAAGCAATATTAGCTTCCCCTATTATTGCATAAAAAGGTATTACGTATATTATTCCTAAAAACTTTGTTGTAACTATTCCTATTGTTGCAATTAGTGCCCCGTTTATAAAACTATTCTTCTTCATTTACATCATCCCTTAGTTATATATATTATAAGTGCTGAAAAACAATATATTTGTTCTTCACCGCTAGTTGCTATTGATACTTGATATTTTATATCAACAACTTCCTTATCGGATATAAAATCATTAATACAATCTTCCAAATCCTCTTCATGATCACAATCAAATACTTTAACTTTCATATTATCACCCATATTATAATATAAAAGTATATTTAATTAAATTGTCTTCTTTTATCATTATAACAAAATATCTATAATTTGTTATCAAAAAAAGATGTTAATCAACACCTTTCTTACGTTTTTTATAACTGTTATTCTTATTAGTGTTACTTTCTAGTGTAAACATCTCTTTAAAGGAATTATTAGAATAACCATCTAAAATAGATGACATCATCCTATCATAAAAGCCATTATAACACTCATTTACTTTTTGTTTAAAAGAATCAATAAATTTATAAAATTCCAAATGTTCATTCTCTACTAAAGGTTTAACTTCTTTCCAAGCATTTTTAATATTACAGTATTTTAAATTAGGCATTTCTATTGCACCCATCATAACTAATTTTTCATCCCCAATTAATCTTTTAACATCCTCTTTAGTTACATATTCATTACCTTTTTTATATAAGATTTTTTTACTTTGGCTTTTAAAATTACTTGGTTTCTTTTCGTGTAAAATAAGACCTTGATATATTAAAAAATAAGGGTAACACATTATTTTAAAGTTAATATCGTTTTTATAATGATTAAACGAAGTTAAATCAACTTTTACTGTTTCATTTGCTAATTTATCATCTAAAATAACTATGAATTTTTTGGGGTTTAAAACTACTTTTAAAATTTTCTTTTTATTGTAAAACATATCTTCGGCCATAATATTAAACTTACTAAATGAGTCAAATCCACCTTTTACTCCTGGTTCAAACATACCATTTAAATAAGTTTTAGTTTGAGAATTAAATATATTATAAGATATTGAAATTGGCCTACTTCTTACACCATTTTTGAAAACGTATATTTCTATATTTTTACCATCCACCACTCCATCAATAAAGCATGAGTTTCCATCAACATTTAAATTCCCTATAATATTATTATCTTCATCATAAATACTAACTTTATTATTTTTTTCTAAATTAATAAGTATCTCTTCTACACTACAAACACCTAAATTCAAATTGAGATATCCTAAAAAATCATTAATAAATAACATTTCTTCTTTTTTCAACATAATAACAATTCCTTTGCGATATATATTATATGTTTTAAAACAGAAAAAAGCAAGAAATATCTTGCTTAGTCAAAATTATCTAAAAAATCATCAATAGTCATAAACTTATCATCTATTTCTTTTAATGATAATTTTTTAAATTTTATTTGTTTTTATTTCCGTATTATTTTGGTATTGATGGACGTTTTCCGGAGTTATCTCAAATCCATTCATATATATCGTATATGTTAATGGTTCTGGAATAATTAATCCTTCGGTACTTGTTAAGCTGTTTAAATATAAAGAATCTCCTATTCTTTGTGGTAATACTAATCCTTCGGCACCTGTTAAACCATCTAAATATAAATCCCTACCTACACTTTGTGGTAACACTAATCCTTCGGCATTAGTTAAGCTGTTTAAATATAAATCACCACCTATACTTTGTGGTAATACTAATCCCTCGGCACTGGTTAAGCCTCTTAAACTTAAATATCCTCCTATATTTTGTGGTAACACTAATCCTTCGGCACTAATTAAGCCATCTAAATCTAAAGAGCCTCCTATACTTTGCGGTAACACTAACCCTTCGGCACTGGTTAAGCCATCTAAATTTAAATATCCACCTACTCTTTGTGGTAACACTAATCCTTCGGCACTAGTTAAGCCTCTTAAATCTAAATCACCGTCATAATAAATAGTATCTTCATTTATTTCATTTTGGTTTAATGCTATTTGTCTTTCTTCACAATTAAATATATTTGCCAAATCTTTTCTTTTATTATTTCTTTCATTTTTGATTTCTTCAATTCTTGGGTCTTCATCATATCCAAACCCTTTTATTTTGTCATTTATCTCATATAAAAACGTTAATTCCTCTTTTGTTAATTCTTCTTTATTTTTATGCTTTTTATATATTTTAGTTAACTTTCTCATGTCATTAACTCTTTTATAATATTCTTCTTTATCTGGAAAATCTTTAATCTTTTCTTCTACTACCTCTTCCATTTCAGATTCGATATTTTGATTCTCGGCAATTCCTCTTATTTCACCTATTTTATTTTCTTCCATTCTTATTGCAATTCTTGGCACTTTATACTCATCTTTTTCATCTAAAGTATAATATACATAAAAATCTCCATTTGATAATTGATTTTTTGCAGTATTTTCTCCTGCCGTACACCATCCGGTATTATATCCTTGTAATGAGTTTACCAAAGGCATATGATCACTTCCCATATCATACTTTACCCATTTACCTATGTTTCTTTTTATTATATTTTTATTATTACTTAGTACCTTTGTTAATATATACGTATATATTTTAGGAAATGATCCTGTTTTTACCAATGCTTCTAAATCTTTATCATCTATTTCTTCTTTCTTCATTACTTTTATTATCATATCTATTGATTTAGATAATGCTTCTCTATTTAAATCACAAAATGGACTTACAGTATGTTCACTTCTTTTATAGAATACTTGTTTTTCTTTATCATATTTTCCTATTTTTAGCATTCCTTGAAAAGCCCAGTATTTTGCCCAAAATGGATATACTTTCGCATCGTCACTTAAAAAATAATCCAACCAATTATCCATACTTTTCTTTTGGTTTTCTATTACTTCTTTTTCTAGTTCTTTTTTCATTTCATTTGTTATTTCTATATGCCCAAAGCCTCTTTCAAGATACATTTCTTTTTGTTTTTCATAATAACTTTCTGGTATGTTTTCTTTTTTTATAACGTATTTTTCATAATAACATTTTTTTAAGTATTCTATATGTTTTGATTTTTCTTTTACTTTATTATGAGTATCTTCTAACTTTTCTAAATACTTTTTAATATTATTAAACTTATCATATTCGTTTCCTTTTCCATGATGAAGTACCTGCTTATCTTTATATAAGTCTTTATATAATCTATCTATTAATCTTATATATTCTCTTTCTATATCCATATAACTTACCATCCTTGTTTAAATTATAACATTTTTCATGTTTTATTGTAAATTAACGAT
>CANQAS010000025.1 GCA_947589535.1 uncultured Bacilli bacterium
TCTATAAATCAATTGGATTAAAATCAAGTTCAATTTTTATTCTTGAATTTCCCTCATATATTTTTATTAATTCATTTAAAGCGCCATATAATTTTGAATCTTTTTTATATTTTAGCAGCACTTGAAAATTATAATTATTTTTTATTCTTAAAACATTTGCCATTGACGGTCCTAAAATACTTGTTGTTTCGCTTAAATTATTTCTCAAAAACATATTTATCTTTTTAGCTTCCTCTATTCCATAATTAAAATCTTTTGATGATATCTTAATAAGTGTTATAAAGCAATATGGTGGATAATTAAGTTTTTTTCTAATTGTCATTTCTTTTTTATAAAATTCTTTATAATTATGTTTTGAAGCGTACACAATACTATAATGTTCTGGATTAAATGTTTGAATTATCGCTTCTCCTTCTTTATCATGACGACCTGCTCTTCCTATTACTTGATCAAGAAGACTAAAAGTATTTTCTGATGCTCTAAAATTAGGAATGTTTAAAGATGAATCACCATTTATAACCCCCACTAAAGTAACGTTTGGAAAATTAAGACCTTTTGCAATCATTTGAGTCCCAACTAATATATCATATTTACCGTCATTAAAATCATTTATTATTTTATGATGAGATCCTTTCCTACTAGTTGTATCAGCATCCATTCTAAGTACTCTGGCATTTGGAAACATATTACCAATTTCCTCTTCTATTTTTTGGGTTCCTGAGCCAATTTCACGAAGTGATTCTTCTTTGCACTCTGGACAAACTTCTTTTTTCGTAGTTGCGTAACCACAATAATGACACCTCATCATACCTGATGTTTTATGATAAGTAAGTGTAATATCACAGTTAGGACATTTAAACGTATAACCACAAGCTTGGCAGGATAAGTAATTAGAATACCCACGTCTATTTAATAAAAGCATTACCTGTTCTTTTTTTTCTATTCTTTTTTTTATTTCATCTATAAGTTTTTCTGAAAATATTTTATTACCCTTTCTCATTTCGTTTTTCATATCAACAATTGTAACATTAGGAAGTGGTTTTTCATTTACCCTTTTAGATAATTCCAAATAATCATAATAACCTTTATTTGCTCTCGCAAAGGATTCTATTGTAGGTGTTGCACTACCAAGGATAACTGGGCATGAATGAGTATTTGACCTTTTCATTGCTATATCTAATGTATTATATCTAGGATTATTTTTCTGTTTATAACTTTCTGAATGTTCTTCATCTATGATTATTATACCAATGTTTTTAAGAGGAGCAAAAATAGCAGATCTAGCACCTATAACAACATTTACTTCACCACGGTTTATCCTTCTAAACTCATCATATCTTTCACCATCTGATAAAGAGGAATGAAGGATTGCTATTTCATCTTTAAATACACCTTTAAACCTAGCTGTTATTTGAGGAGTTAGACTTATTTCTGGAACTAATATAATAGCAGTTTTTCCACGATTTAATACTTCTTTAACAACATCTATATATACTTCTGTTTTTCCTGAGCCAGTTACACCATATATAAGCATAGTCTTTGACTTACCAAGACTATCCTTTATTCTATTAGAAACCTTCATTTGTTCTTCGGTAAGAGAAATATTTTTTATATCACTATCTTCTGAAACGTTTCTATAAACTTCTTTTTCATACTCTATAACGATGTTTTTTTCAATTAACTTCTTTAAAGAAGACTTACTTTTTATTTCTTTTTTTAATACTTCTTTATTGTCCATTAAGAAGTTAATAATCTCTAATTGACTTTTAATATTAATCTCATAGTTCTTAATATCCTCATTTAATTTAACATACATAAGTTTCTTAGCATTATAACTAATTTTATGGTTTGCCTTTAAAGCTTTAGGAAGCATAGCTTGATATGCATATACTAGTGAACATAAATATTTTTCACTAATAAACTTACCTAAATCAATAAGCTCATCATTTAACACTCTTTCCTCATCTATAACTTTATATATTCCTTTTACCTCATAATTATCTGGCTTATTTGTATATTCTAACACAAAGCCTTCAACTATTCTATTTGCAAAAGGAACCAATACTCTTTTTCCAATAAGTTTTTTTTCTTGAAACTCTTTTGAGACTTTGTATGTAAAAGTCATATCATTAGATTTAACTCTTGTTTCAATTAAAACATTTACGTACATACAATCATCTCCTTAAATTTATTATATCAAAAAAGAAGACTTATCAAAAGCCTTCTTACCCCTTGTCAATTCTTTTTTCTATATTAATTAATTTGTCTTTTGTTACCAGTATATGACCATCCGTCAAGACTTGTTGAAGTCGACCATATGTATTCTTGACTACAATATGTCTTATATAACTTTTCAGCCTTTATTGTGTCACTTTCTGTTATTGTTCTAACACAATTAGTACCATCTAAAGTATAACCTTTATCACAAGAGTATGTTATCTTTTCAGTATTAATTACCTTTGTACACTTATCTCCTTCTAAAGTATAACCATCATATCCTTCACAACTATACACCGTCGATGAATCATTTTTAAAACAATATTTTTTATCATCACTTAGTGTATAACCTGGTTCACAAGTAGCAACTTTCGTTTTAACGGTACACATACTACCATTTAATGTATAAGTTTTAGTATTCGTGTTAGCTGGACAATAGTAATCATGTTTTAATAAGCATGTAGCACTAGAACCTGAACCTTGTTTTTCCATATTACTTGGACATATATAATCTTCTACTGTTTCATGACAAACTTTAGGATTACTAGTTTTAGTTGTTCCTTTTGGACAGCCATAAGTCGTTACGGTTTTCTTACATACATTATTAGTTTTATCAAGCTTATAATCAGAACCATATTTAGAGCAACTATAAACAGTTTCAGTTTTTTTACAGCCAGAACCCGTATCGGTGTAATCATCCGGACAACTTTTTTCTGTTCTTTTCTTTTTACACTTAGTACCATCTAAAGTGTAACCATTAAACCTAGCACAAGAATATATTGGTTTACCAGTAGGCTCACTTGTAGTTACTAATTTATATCTCCAATAAACATAATAAGTTATCATCGCAACGCTTTTATTACAATTTGCACATTCAAGGTCTTGCCATGAATATTTATATTCTAACTTTTCTGTAGCACTCTCAAATGCCAAACCTGGATCTGTACTTGTTTTTGTTGATACATATACCCACTGTGTTTTTTGAATTGAATCTGGATATGTAACATCAGCATCAATAGTATCATACACATTATATACATTATAACTTGCTTTCGTAGTTGTAGTTGTTGCAACCGCTCCTTTTACATCATATGATGTATATTCATCTGCTGTTACATCCCTTGTAACCGTTTTTTTAGTAGCGGTATATACAGAGGCTTTATAACCAGCAGAAACAGTCGATGTTTCATATCCAATTGTTGGATCTACCTTTTCAGTAGTTGATGCTGAAACTACTTTTGCAGGTAGTGTATCAACACCTGAAACTATTGACTTATTTTCAGTAGCCGGAACAATTTCAGTTTCTGACGAATATTTCATACAACTATCTCCAACTAAGGCATATCCAGTAGGACATGTATATGAATCAAACACATCATTACATACGTTTCTTACGAATTGATATTCATACAATTTCGTGTTATTTTCTGTTGAAGTCCAATTATCAACGATTTTTTTCGTTGTAGTAGTTGTCTTTCTATTAGTACGTTTGGTTGTTGACTTTCTAGAAGTCTCATATAAAGTAGTTGTGCCTGATTCTAAGGCTTTACATGTATCACTACATATATCATAACATCCAAAGTGTTCTATAATATAATCCTTTTGATCAGTACATGATAAGTTAACTTTTATCACATATTCGTTTTCCATCTTTGTAATTTCTACATAAGAATCATTAACATTACATGTTTTTCCCTTAGAATCCATTAAAGGTAATATTAAATGATTATCTATCATTTCCTTTAATGTCATTCTCTTAGAATCGCCTATGTTTTGTGGTAATCTCTCCGTTGTATAGTATGATTTAGCTACATCCTTCATTCTATTGATATTATCAGCAAAAATTTGATTATTAAGTGGTTTTAAATCTGGCATTGGAAATAACCAAATTAATAAGAAAATAAAGATAATAATAAGTATTAACCTTATTAGTAAATCTTTAATAGTTAATCCTCTTCTTTCTTCCATGAACAACGTCCCCCTTCGCTTGAATGCCCTATATACTAGCACTTTTTATTGCTTTTGTCAACATTTCAACATAAAAATTCGTTTATAATATCTTATGCACAAAGTAGGAAAAACTTTTTTGCACAATTAAATCAACATCAAAAAAGTATCTTTCTATAAATATTTCATTATAAAACTATATTAAACCATGAACAAAAGAATGAAATATATTTCATTTTAATTGGTGGCTACCTTCTAATATTCTTACTTCAAAGATGTAGTAACCTATATTCTAAATAGTCTTAAATTCTGATAGTTGCTACCAATATTTTTTACACTCTTATTTATTTTTTTATCCTTACACGTTATTAAGATTTAACCTCGTACTTATACTAACATATATTTATTTACAAATATGTTTTTCTTATATTTCAATTATACTTTCTTAATATATAAAAAATATAATTTTTGATATTTGAATTTAACTCTTAGTTATTTTTTTATTTAAATATATTAATGTACAACCAGAATTGTAGTGATTTAAATGAAATTCTTTTACTCTCTTATCTCTTCTTAAGATACTATAAGTTTCATCTTTTAAGGCACCTGTTCCCACTCCGTGTACTATAACTATCTTTTCGTTTTTCAAATTATAATTATCATTAATAAATTCTTTTACCAATACCCTTGCAGAATCTCTTATTTCTCCATGCAAATCAAGAGTTGGTAAATTATTTATAAACATATCATCCAAACTAGTTTTCATCTTTAAACCCTATTTTGGATTTTGTATGCTTTAACAACATTTTTTAATAAACATGCCACCGTCATTGGTCCCACTCCTCCAGGAACTGGTGTTATTAATGATGCTTTCTTGCTTACTTCATCAAAAGAAACATCACCGCATAACGAGTCATTTTCTTTATTTATACCAACATCTATTACAACAACGCCATCTTTAACCATATCTTTGGTAATAAGGTTGGGATGCCCTGCTGCTACTATAAGAATATCAGCATGTTTTGTGTAATCCTTCATGTTTTTACTTTTAGAATGACATATACTGACTGTTGCATTTTGCTTTAAAAGTAATTGAATTAATGGTTTTCCAACTAAATTGCTTCTTCCAACGATACATACGTCTTTACCCTCTAACTCTACATTATACATACTTAATAATTCCATCACTCCCATTGGAGTACATGAAGTTAAACATTCGTTTTCTAATACCAAATTCCCTACGTTTGTATAAGTTAATCCATCAACGTCTTTAACAGGATCTATTTCGTTTATTATAATCCCTGCGTTAAAGTTACTAGGAAGTGGTAATTGTACTAATATACCATTAACACTAATATCATTGTTTAACCTTCTTATTTCAGCAATTACAGTATCTTGGGAGATAGTATCTGGAAAATCAATTCCAATAAACTTAATTCCAACTTCCTCGCAAGCTCTTTTTTTATTTCTAACATAAACTTCACTAGCTTTATTATCTCCCACTTTAATTACCGCAAGTGTTGGTGTTATTCCAGTATTTTCTATTTCTTCTTTTAGTTTTCGTCTTAATGTTTGGCTAGATAAGACTCCGTCCATTATATTATTCATAAGAAATCCCTTCATATATTGGATATTTTTCTAATATTTTTTTAACCCTTGCTTTTAAATCTTTAAGAATTTTTTCATTATCATTATTTGATAAGCAAGTTGCTATTATTTTTCCAACTTCTCTAAAATCATTTTGATCAAATCCCCTAGTTGTCATAGCCGCAGTACCAAGTCTTATACCACTTGTTATAAATGGTGTTGTTGAATCATTAGGAATCATGTTTTTATTACAAGTAATACCAATTTCATCTAATATTTCTTCTGCTTCTTTACCAGTTAAGTTAACTGATTTTTTAACATCAACTAATATTAAATGATTATCAGTACCATTAGTAATTATCTTAAAGCCTTCCATCTTTAAAGTATCGCATAAAACTTTTGCGTTCTTAACAACGTTTTTTTGATATTCAATAAACTCATCTGTCATAGCTTCTGCAAAACACACTGCTTTAGCACCTATAACATGCATTAAAGGTCCACCTTGGATACCTGGAAATACAGCTTTATTTACCTTTTTAATTATTTGTTCGTTATTAGTTAAGATTAGTCCGCCACGTGGTCCACGCAACGTTTTATGTGTTGTTGTTGTAACAACATCAGCATACCTACATGGATTTTGATGAAGACCTGCTGCAACAATACCAGCAATATGAGCCATATCCACCATTAAGTAAGCTCCGCAAGCTCTTGCTATATCATGAAATTCTGCAAAATCTATCTTTCTAGAATAAGCAGAAGCACCAGCAAGAATTAGTTTTGGCTTTTCCTTCATTGCAAGCTTTCTTACTTCATCATAATTAATTTGACAAGTTTCTTTTTCAACAGTGTAATGAATAAATTTATAATCATTACCAGAGAAACTCATTTGGTGTCCATGGGTTAAATGACCACCTTCATCTAAACTCATTGATAAAACCTTATCTCCCGGCTTAAGTAAAGCTCTATAAACAGCCATATTAGCACTAGAACCAGAATGAGGTTGTACGTTTGCATATCTAACACCAAATAATTTTGTTGCGTACTGGATAGCTTTGTTTTCTACTTCATCTACGTGCACACATCCTCCATAATATCTTTTAGCAGGATAACCTTCGGCGTATTTATTAGTTAAAATACTACCTTGTGCCTTAAGTACGTTTTCACTTACAAAATTTTCTGATGCAATTAACTCTATTGTGTCTTGCTGTCTTTTCTTTTCCTTTTCAATAATTTTAAAAATTTCTTCAACCATTTAGCTTCCTCCTAAACTTCGATAAACTTATTAAGCTTAACTGAATAAATATATTTTTTAACTTTTTTGGCGCCCATTTTACTTTTAATAGCAATCTCGTATAAATCAAGTTGCACCTTATATAAATCAATTAATTCAGATAGCTCATCAACATTATCAGTCTTATAGTCTACTATCGTATATAAATCATCTTTTACATACATTAAATCTACTATACCACTTACTAATATCATACCACTTTTTAAAGTTTTATCATAGTAATTAGCCGGAATTTCAAAATCAATTTTCATTTCTTTGTAAACCTTATCCGCTAATAATATTTCATCATATAAATCACTTATTAAATATGCAAATATTTTATCTAAATTAATTAGTTTATAATCTTCTTTTGAAATAAAATCACCATTAACTAAATTTTTAAGTTCATTTTCTAGTTCTTTTATTCCATACTTTTTAATTGGCAATAATTCAAATATCTTATGATATAAGGTTCCTAAACTAGTATGACTAACACTATCACTTAAAAAGTTTGGATTCCTTAAGTATCCTTTTTTATGCTTGATATCGCTTACACTTAAATACTTAGGAACATTATAAGTCCCATCATAGTTAAAATTAATCACCTTATTAAACATATTCATATCAAATGATTTTTTTTCTTCTTTTGTTTTTTCTAAAAACTCACTTTCATCAATGGTAGATGCACTAATTAATTTTAAATCAACATTACATTCTGATGCATAAACTTTAGGTATAAACATACTCATACTTCTAAGTTCCTTTCCATCTTTATGTCTTAAAAGACAAGCAAGTATTATATCTAAATAACATTTAACACCACTTAAATAAAAATTTGAAATAACTTCTTTATCCCCAATCATAGATGATATTTTAGTAGACGACTTTTCAACATCATTTGTGTAACCAGTAATGATTAGCTTTTCTTTGGCCCTTGTTAAAGCAACATAAAGAATTCTAAGTTCCTCAGATAACATCTTACTTTTTTCGTATTCTTTAAATAACATCATTGGTACTGATTCATATTTTAACATATAATCATTATCCCTTAAGTTGGTAACAAAACCTAAATCTTCATTAATCATAATGTTTTTACGTAAATCCTCAAAATTAAACTTCTTTCCCGTTTCTGAGACAAAAACAACTGGATACTCAAGCCCCTTAGATTTATGTATTGTAGTTATTAAAACGTTATCTCCCTCTGATAACGGATTTATACCTTCTAGATTTCCTTTATTTAAAATAACGTTTTCTAAATATGATATAAACGAATACAAACTAACGTTTTTCTTAGCTTCAAAATCACTTGCATGTTTGATCATCTGTTCAAGATTTTTTTCCCTTTTTATGCCACCTTTAAACGCTGATAAAATTGGTATTATATTAAGTTCTTTATAAACGGTAGCTAATAAACTAGATATTTTAACTTTATAAGATAAATTTCTATACCTTTTAATATCATCTAAAAATTTGTTTATTAAAGGATTATTAAAATTAATTAAATTTTCATATAATGATGTGCATTTATCTTTCCTTGCCTCCGCTACTAGATCATAAGAAACATCTATAACAGGTGAAGTTAAAACGCTTAATAATGAAATATCATCATAAGGATTATCAATCACTTTAAGTAAATTTATAATAAGTTTTACTTCATAATTATCAAAATATTCAGATGAACTTTCCATATAAACACTTATGTTTCTCTTATTTAAAGCTTCTTTAAACACGTTACTGTTTTTTAATGATCTTAAAAGAATAACCACATCACTAGGTTTTATATCACGCCATATTTCTTTTTTATTATCATATACTTGATGTTTATTATCAATTAGATTTCTTATTCTATCAGCAACTACTATTGCTTCTTTTTCAATTTTACTTAGATCATTATCTTCATTATCATTTTTTTCTTTTCCATCAATTATAATAACTTCTGAATCCAAGTTTTTTCCCTCATCATATGATGCTCCTAAGTATAATTTTTCATCCTTATCATAATTTACTTCACCAAAATAATTAGTCATCGTATTTTCAAAGACAAAGTTACAAAAATCTAATACTTCTTTTCTACTCCTAAAGTTTTTTGATAAAGTTATTAATCTAGGAAAAGCATTTTTAATAGCAGAAGATTTATCTTTATTAAATATTTCGGGGCAAGCACTTCTAAATCTATATATGCTTTGTTTTACATCTCCAACAATGAATAAGTTTTTATCATCTTTTGATATAGCATTAAAAATAACATTTTGTAAATTATTTGTATCTTGGTATTCATCTATTAATATTTCACTAAAATTATTTGATAACATTTTAGCAAATTCAGTTTTTTTACCATCTTTAACTAGTAATTTTAAACATAAATGTGCAACATCTAAAAAGGTATATTTATTAATCTTATTTTTGTAAAATAATAATTCTTCCTTGTATGTTTTTACAACTTCAAATAGAGTCTTTAGAGCATCATAAGTTTTTTTATCTTCTTTATAATATAAATTATCTGTTATATAGTAAAACTCTTTTAACGTCTTTTTTATTTCATTTTTAAACTCGTCTCTTATTACCCTATATTTAACCATTACCGCATCATCTTTATGACCACGAGGAGTTCTTAAAGTGTCAAATTCTATCGTTCTTAACCTTTTTGATAATTCATCAAAAGAAGTAATTGGAAGAAAGTCGTTAATATAATTTCTTTCTTTGGTAGCTAGGTCTAAAACCTTATCAAAATCTTCACCTTCATTATATAAAACACCTATTATCTCCTCGTATAAAGAGTTATAAGCCTTCATTTTATCCCTTATATTTTTAAGCATTAATTCTTTATAAAAATCATTTTTATAATTTTCAAGAGCTTTATTAATAAACGTTTCATAAAATGGAATAGTATCTAGAAAATCACTTACTTTAAACACAACGTCCTTTATTAAACTAACGCTGTTAGCACCAAAGAATGATAATAAATCTTCATAATATATGTTACTATCAAACATATTTTCTAAAACGTTAGTTATAACTTTATTTTTTATTATTATTTCTTCTTCATTTGATAATATATCAAAATCTTTATCAATATCTAATTTTTCAAAGTTATTCCTAACTAAAGTATTATAAAACGCATCCATAGTTGTTATATACGCACCATCTATTAAACTTATTTGCTTTTTTAAATAAGTATTTTTAACATCTTTTTCATAAGCTTTTTTTAACTTATCTTTAATTCTTATTTTCATTTCTTCTGCCGCTGCTACGGTAAAAGTAACTATTAATAAACTACTTACTGACGTACCATCCATTATAAGTTTTAATACCCTTTCGGATAAAACGGCGGTTTTACCGCTACCTGCTGCCGCACTTACAATTATCTTTCCGCCACGTGTATTAATTGCTAAAGATTGATCACTTGTCCAACTAGGCATTATAATCACCTCCTAGCATATTAAAAACTTCTCTATTTTTATAATCTAAAGGTTTTCGTTTTTTATCAACTCTATCATCAAACTTGCATATACTACTATATTTACAATAATCACATGCATCTAATCTACCCCCAATAGGATTAACCGATATATTTCCTTCATATATTTCTCTTCCCATTTTCTCAAGAGAGGTTTTAATGTTTTCGAATAACTTATTTAAATCATCTAAACCATATATTTTTTGTTCATCTATTCGTCCATAAGACGTCATATTAATGTAAGTTCCTTCATACATTTTTTCATGCAAATTAACATCATCTTTATTTATGATTCCATTCATCCTTAAACGTTCTTTTACCATATCTTCTTTATCTTCAAAGCCACGTGATGCTGTTTTTTCTTTAACAAGTGCTGGATAATATAATAATGCTGATGGAATTATATTTAAATTAGATATATCACTTTCTTTTATTGCAAGGAGATAAACAAGCATTTGAAGATTAAGCCCACTTAGTACGTCATCTAATCTAAACTTTTTTTGACCTGTTTTATAATCTATTATCCTATAATAGAAATTATTACCAGAGGTATAAGTATCTACTCTGTCTACTACCCCGCCTATTTTTAATACCTTATTATCTATTTTTATTTCAAGTGGTTTAACTATGCTTCCATCATCAATTTTAAATTCAAAATAAGTTGGTTTAAACTTAGTAACATCCAATTCACTTACTATGTTTTTAATTACTAAAGATGCGTTTTTTGAAAGTGCTTTTATAACATAACGAGTGGTATTATTAGATATTTTTCCATTTTCCTCTAAATAGTTCTTAGCATACTTAAACACATATTCATCTATCGTTTTAACACTTACTTTATCTATGTCATTTTTAATTATGTTTTCTAAAATATAGTGTACGAAAGTACCTACTTCCCGATTATCAAAAGTGTATTTTTCCTTTACTTTTAATCTTAATCCATACTGACAAAAATAATAAAATGGACATCCAAAATAAGTTTCTATACTACTTGGACTTATATTTAATTTTGTACCATATATCTTAGATGCAATTTCCTTATTCAATCTATAATTTAAATCATGTGCATTTGACTTATTTATCTTATCAAAGTATTTATTATCTTCTTTTTCTATTTTATCCTCTGATAACAATATACTATATCTTTTTAACATCTCATTTTTATCATATATACCATTATTTACTTCTTCTAATAATAGATTGTTTAAATATAAACACTTATCAGTTAATTTTAAATCCGATGATAACTTTGGATAAGTTATCATAACATTATCATTTTTCATAGCCTTACTAAATAAATGATATGAATAATTTTCATTATCTTCTAATTTAATAATAAGATTTTCCTTATCTACATCATCATTATTAATAAGATTAGGTAAAGATAGCTTATAAGGCATATCAGTGTTTATCATCCCAAGTAAATATACGTATTTTTTATTTTCATATAAAGCTGAAGTAAAATCTTTTATGCAAATAGAATCTTGCATATCTATTTTTTTATCTATCAATAAACTATTATTTTGTAAAACATTTATTATATCATCTAAACTTACCGTCATATTCATATAATCATTCATATTTTCAAATAATAAAATTAATTTACTTACTCCATCTTCATCTTTTTCAAATAAATTATCTATTATTTTTTCTTCTAAAAAATATGTATATAAAACCTTTAATATTTCTTTTTTATCACTGATTCCAACTATGTTTTCCAATAAGTATTTAATAGGAATAATAATGCTGTTTTTAGCATCATTTATTTTACTTAAATCATTTTTATCTTTTGTACTAAAATTCTTCTTATTTCCATTTGGATTATATTTAAAAGGTAAATAAAAATCTTCATCTTCTAGGTCCCAGCTGTAAATATAATTATCTAATTTATCTACCACTTCTAAATCTATATCAAATATACCTAGCTTTAATAATTCAAGAAACGTTTTGCAAGTAAAGTCTCCTTTTAAAATATTACAAAAAAGTTTGATAAATCTATCGGTTAATATTCCTTTATTCTCATTTTTGTTATATGGATGGTTTAAATATAACTCAAAGTACGGACTATATGTATTTACATTGGGACACACTATTAATATATCATCATATCTAGCGCCATCTATTATTTTTTTATAAATATCATTACTTACAAAAGAAACTTCATCTGATATATCATTTAATGATTTATAATTTATTTTTTTCTTATTATACATATATTCTTCATAATTAACATCTAAGTTTATACTAGCTAGCTTTCTAGATAACATCTTATTATTTACATCATCTAATACTAATAAAACATTACCTTCTTCTCCCATTTTATTTAACAATAAAAGTTCATTATTACTAAAATCATCAAAGTCCAAAAACAAATAATTAGATTTAAATAAATTATTTTTCAATATATTTTTATATAGCATATTGGTAGTTATACATCCATTTAATTCTAAGTTTTTTTCATACTCATTAAATACTCGTTTTAAATCATTTATTTTTTCACTATCATTTAATTTATAATCATAAAAAGTATTATAAGTACTAACTAAGTTATTTATAAATGATTTAGAAGAAACATTATTATAGTAATTTAATTCATTTTTTAAAGATTTGTATACTTTATCCATTATTATATAACTAATAAAATCGTTGCTTATTATTTTTGAACCAGTATAACTATCTATGATAAAATTATTAATACTTACTATGTTATAGTTATTATTAATATATTTATACTTGTAAAATATTTCTTTATTACATGGCGTAATTATAACATATTTTTCTAAATCTTTAACTTCGTTTAATTTTATAACCTTAATCATATTATCAACATCTTTCTACATATAATTATAACAAAATATAAAATTAAAAAGAACCATTATCAGTTCTCTTTTTATAATTTATCTTCAATTTTAGATTTTAATTTATTTTTATATTTTTTAGAAAGACTTGATACCGCATTATGTGTTTTTCTAAAGTATCTATTAATTTCTTCACGGCTTAATCCAGGTACACGTTCTTCTAAGTCTTCATATATAAAATCTTCTTTTGAAATAGAACAATTTTCATTTATTCCAGTTAAAATTGCTAGTTTTAAAAGTGTATATATAGATTTGTTTATTTTTCTTTGTTCTTCTTCCCTTTTATTATAATCAGGTACAATTTGAACGTATATTTTTCCTTGTGTATTATTATAAGCATCTTCCAAAAGACTAGTTATCCTATGAATGGTTTCTATTTGTATTTTTTCAGATTCATCTTTTTTATCCAATTTCTTTTCATCTTTTTTTGTATTTCTCCTAATAAAACTAACTAATTTAACAAAATCTATTTGATTTACGAAACAAAGTAAATCAAGCATTTCCTCATAATAATCATAATATTTCAAATCATCAGATGTAAAATCATATTTATTTTTATCATTTTCTATATTTATAATTGTATCCGATATATATTGTTTTTTCTTTTTTTCTGTAAAATTATCTGAAAGTGCAAATACAAAATCCGCTATTGCGGTTTTAGTAGCTTCATATTCTAAATTACTATAATCTTTATCACCTTTTTCAAGCATTAAATATTTATCCTTAATATCTTTATAAATCATAATACCACTCCTTTATAAAACCATCTATTAAGTGCAGGAATATTATTATAACATATTTTATTCAAAAGAGTATAAAAATATTTAAAAATAAGAACATTAACTGTTCTTATCTTTATTTCTCTTATATAATGTATACCCAATTACTCCTAATATTATTAGTATTAGTAATATCCATAATATCAATTTAAAGTTTACCTTATTTACTTTT
>CANQAS010000026.1 GCA_947589535.1 uncultured Bacilli bacterium
TGTAATAGATCTCATCGCAATAGCAGCTACGATTGCAAGTACTACTACAACTGCTAGTAATTCTACTAATGTGAAACCTTTTTTATTCATTTTCTTTTTCATTTTAATTCCTCCTATTTTATAATTAAATAATATCATTATCTCTTACTGTAGTCAATATATTATTTATTGCTTTTCAAAATGTTTACATTCTTTTTAGCATAGTTTTTTGATTTATAAATATATAAATTTTTATATTTATCATAATCTATTTTTAGTTCTGTTTCGCATACTATAAGTCCATCTTTATTAAGTAATGATATGTTATCATTTATCATTGTTAATGCTTTATCTAATTCATTAGTATGATATGGCGGATCTAGAAATATTATATCAAAAACTATACTTTGGTCTATAAATGAACGTAGTGCGTCAATCGCATCACTATTTATAATATTAGTATTACCTATGTTAAGCATTTTTATGTTATCTTTTATCGTATTAATAGCTATTTTATTATTATCTATTAAATATGCTTTCTTTGAACCATTGCTTATTGCTTCTATACCTAAATTACCTGTTCCCGAATATAAATCTAATACTACAGAATCTTTTATATAATCTTGTATCATAGCGAATACTGATTCTTTTACCCTATCCATCGTTGGTCTTGTACCAATCATATCATAACCTTTTAGTATTCTACCTTTATATTTACCACTTATTATTTTCATCTTTATCACCTACGTTTATTTTATCATAATATAAAAAAAAAGAGCATTACTTTTTATACCTAGTGCTCCTTGTTATATTACCAATTCTTTCATTTATTTTAAGTGTTAGCATATTTATTTTATTTTGAATATCTACATATTCCTTTATAATTTCATTTTCTAACATTTTTCTTTTAGCTTCTAAAAACTCTTCTTTTAAATTATACTTTTCATAATTTTCTTTTGCAAGTTTAAAATCATTAATAAGTTTCATTATATTATCATCATTAATTATACTCTTTTTTATTGTCTTTAATTTCTTAATAAACTCACTATTATCTAATTCGTCTAATATTTCATACACTTTTTCTACCATATTATCACCTTAATACGTTTATAAATTTACTCACCATATCTATTTTATCCATTATACTATTAATTTTATCAGTTGTTCTTAATTTATATTTTTCTTTGACTTCAGACACAAAAGCATTTAACATTTCAGGATTTCTATTTAACGTTTTATACCAATATGAATTACTTCTTAAATATCTTCTATAATCAGGGTTAGAATCTAAAGCAATTTTAATTTTAAAGTCCATTAATCTTCAAACTTTTTAAATAATTGCCTTGGCTCATATCCTGAAGAATTAGAAGATGATAAAGCGTCTTTCGTGGTAAGTCCTTGTAACAATTCTACTGCTTTTTGAACACTATTTATGCCTTTTTGTACAGAATCCATATCTACGTTCTTTAAGGATTTAACTATCGAAGAAAAGCTAAAATTATTAGAATCACTATTTCTTACACTTTTTTTAGGATAATCATCCCAAATTTTATTATCACTACCATATAAAGACCATAATTCATAAAATTTTTGCCAAGTCATTGATCCATCCGTAACATAGCTTGCTAATTCTGGTTTAGTTCTAACAAAAGTTTTAAATTCTTCTTTCAAGATTATCACCCTAATATAGTTTATGCCTATATATTCTTTTTTTTCATAATAATCCAAATAAATTATAACAAAAAAAGAGTTTTATTAAAACCCTTATTCCAAAACAATATTTATTATGTAATAGTTACCATCAGTAGATAAATCATAAGTTATTTTTACATCTTTTTCTCTTAAAATAATATGCTTGGAATTATTTAATTCATTTATTTTATTTTTATTTATGGAAACGTTTATAAAATTACTTATTATTGAATTTGAATCACTTATTAAAGTGTTAATGTTGTAATCTTTCTTTTTATAATTAAGTTCTAACATTAAGTATTTAACTCTATCGTTTTCATCATAATAAATATCTATACTATCTACTTTATCACCCTTTTTATAGTAAGCATAAGTAGCGGTATAGTTTTCATTTTCTTCTTCTGTTAATTTAACAACATCAAATCCTATTTCTCTAAGTAAGCTTAATCTATCATTATAATCTATAATTGCATAAACTCCAGGAAACTTATTTATGGATTTATAATTTTCGTTATTTATACCATATATTATGTATTCATTATATAAAGAAGATGTAACAAATAATACAATAGCAAAAATAATGATTAATATAATTAAAAATACTTTACTAGCTTTAACCTTTTTATTTGGTTTTCCAAAAATTCTTTTTTCTATCTCCTCTTTTTGCACCAATCTTTTTTCAAATGGTACAAAATTTAGTATTCTTCTACCCTTATTATTTCTTTTTAAAGAGGAATTATCCTTATTCATACGCCACCTCTATTTTAAATAATAACACGTAATTTATTTCTAAGCAAGTTATAATTTTACCTTTTCTTTTATTTTCTTAATAACTTTTTTTTCTATTCTAGATATATAACTTTGAGAAATATTAAGTTTCTTTGCAAGTTCCTTTTGAGTTATTTCTTTTTCGCCAAATAAACCATATCTAAGTTTCATTATTTGTTTATCCCTATCTGGTAATTTTTCTATTTCTTTTAATAAAACATTCCTTAAATCATTATCTTCTAATTCTTTAGTAATTAAATCAGGATCAGTACCTAATATATCCTCTAGGTGAAGTTCGTTACCCTCTGCATCAAATGATAAAGACTCTTCAAGTGATACATCTGCGTTCCTTTTTTTATTTTTCCTTAAATACATAAGAATCTCATTATCAATACAGCGGGATGCATAAGTAGCTAGCTTAATGTTTTTTCCTAATTTATAGGTATTTATGCCCTTTATTAATCCAATCGTACCAATACTAACTAAATCCTCTAAATCTATCTTTGTATTTTCATACTTTTTAGATAAGTATACAACTAATCTTAAATTATGTTCAATAAGTTTATTTTTAGCTTCTACGCTTCCATTTTTTTGAAACTCTTCCACATACTTAAGTTCTTCTTCCTTAGATAAAGGTTCTGGCAATATATCTGAAGCTCCAACAAAAAAAACATGATAAACCTTCTTAAATAAATTTTTAATTAAACTAATAATCTTTTTCATTTTTCCTCTCCTTTTAAAATGTTTTTGTGTAATAATAATTGTGCTCCTTCTAAATTGAAATTATTGTCGCTTATCCCAATTAGAACTTCTTTATCTATTTTTTTACCATTTACTACTATTTTTTTAATTCGAAAACACCTCATCATACTTTCTTTGTTGACCGTATAACAAGGTACTAATATACATCTTGGATTATATCCATTTAAAACAGACTTATTAATCACTAATATTGGTCTTTTTTGATATGGATCATATAAAGTATTTCCCGTATCTAAAAAACCTGTTAAACTTATTTTTTTCCCATTTAAAAGCGTTATTGCAACCTCGTAGTATTTAGAATATTCTTCCTTTAATTTTCTTGATTTTTTAACGTAAACAAAAATAATTATTGGTGATATTATTAAAACTAATATTATATTTATACTAAATCCATTATGAAAAAATATTAAACCTTCTCTCTTGTAAGAAAATTCATCATTTATACAGTATAAAAAACCTCCTAATATTATGCTTAATAAATATAAATACACTAAATTATTTAAAGTATATCTTATGTTTTTAAATCCAAACGAAGCAAGTGACATAATGATTGATATTATTATTTTTATTATAAATAATAATAAGGATGAAACTGGTATAAATAGTGATAATATACTAATGGATCCAAGTGTAGCTCCTAATATTAATCTTATAATTTTAGTATTTCTTTTAAGGATTAATGATACACCTATCAAAAGTAAGAAATCAAGAAAAAAATTTAATGCTAATACTAAGTCAACGTATATTTTCATAAATATCACCGATTAAAGTATATAAAAAAGACACTACAATTAGTGTCTAATTATGTTTATTTTTATTTTCATTTTCAAATTCCATTGCAACACTTAAATAGTTTCTTAAATTAGATTTAAATATACTTTCTAATAAGTCATACACTTCACTTTGAGGATTATAGAAATTTTCTTCTGCGTACAATAAATCTTTTAATGAAGCATCAATACATTTTTTATTTGAAATTAAAGATTCTTCTTTTTTTGATTCTTTGTATGAAATATCAAAGCATACTTCATCATTTCTAAGTAATATGTGTGATGGTCTGTTTTCTTTATCGTTATATTCTACAACAAATTTTGTATTAGGAAGTACATTGTTTATAATTTTTGCAAACAAAAAGCATCCACCATATCCAAAAGCTTCTTCTGGTGTTAATGATAAAAAATCTTTTAAATATGGTTCTTTTATTATCGCCTCTTTATTTTTTTCACTTAAACTTTCTATGGCATCTGGCAATTCTAAGAAAGACTCTTTAAATATATTAATTACATCTTCTAAATGCTCATTTAAGAACAGTTTTGTATCATTATAGTAATATGGAAATTGCTCTTTATCTCTTTTTGCATTTTTCTCTAGTAATTCTCGTTTATATTCATAAAAGTTTTCGTTATTATACTTTTCATCAAAACCAAATACTTTTTTATTAACTTCACCCGCTGCATTTATTGTAGTATCAATAGATGTATCATAACCTAGATTATTAATAAAAATATATCCAGCTTCTGTTAAAAACCTATTAGCTTCATCATAATTATCTTTAAATTCTACTATGTTAGCATAACGTTTTTTTAGTTCCAGGTATTTTTGCGGCATAAGATAAGATAAAATTTGTAAAACACAACTAATGACTTTTTGATAAGCTTTTCTTTCTTTTTCCTTATATGTTAAATTTTTTTGTGGATTATTTTTTCTTTCTCTATTTAATAGAAAATTTACTTTATAAGAAAATTCTTCCATACTTCTTACGTTCATAATTAAATCTTCTGATTCTAATTTAAAATATCTATCTTCTTTCGTAGTTTTAACAAAGCTCATAAGCGCATGATTATAATAATCTCCTTCCAAATCATTATCCCAAGTTGGATCAGAAACATAAAATCCGTGAATGTTATATTTTGGATCTTCTATATTAACAATTAACCTAACATGACTTTCTAAACTAACAGGTATCTCTTTCATGCTATAACCTTCATCGTATGAAATATCAGTAGAAACCCTATAACAATATACATTAAAACCAACTCTAGTTAATAACAACTCTAAAAAGTTCGCATACCCTGCACAAACCATATAATCGTTATTTAGTAGCTTTCTTACCCGTCTTGCATCACTTTTATTATTCTCATTTTCATTGTACTTCTTAAAACGTTTAACTATGTTATAGCATGCTATATATTTTTCATATGGAGAGTAATTTCCATATGAAATTTCTTCAACCATTTTATCAATTAATTTATCTTCTGCTACTAGTTCTTTTAAAGTATATGGATCATTATCTAGACCATTAATAACTATATCAAAATTACTATCATGAAGTTTTGATTTTAGAAATTTATTTCTATTATTAACCTCAATAGTCACTTTATTATTTTGACCATTTTTTCTTAACGTAGAAATTATTTCATACATCTTATCATAATCTTCTTCAAACGTGTCATTTGCTGTTAGTTTAATAAAAATTTCTTTATGACTTGGTATGTATATTAAATTTTCTAAATCTTTTATATCATCTTCGATAGTAATATATTTACTATCTGATATTACATCCTCATATTGACATCCAAGTATCATATCTGATGATATCTGTTTTTCGTTTTCAAAATAAGCATTCACATGATTATCTTCATATATTTTAATTATTTTATCAGGTATATTAATACCGTTTTCAAAACGAATAGTCTTTGCAGTAATAACTAATGATTTAGCTAGGTCATCAGAATACATATATTTATTTACATAAACATTATCAGAAGAAAATAAAACATCTTCAACAGCTTGTTTAATTTCATACTCATATTTTGAATAAAATTTTTTGCTAAAGCATAGATTTTCATATCCATCAATAAAAGCAGGATGTTTTTCATCAAAGTAAATAATTTCTTTTTCTACTTTTTTAGCTTGATCATTAAATTGACTTATAAATAAAGTAGGTATCTTTCCATCTTCTAACCCATTATCTTCTAAAACAAAAAAAGACATTTTTTTATTTTTTCTAATATAATCTAAAATTGGCTCAATTTCTGTATAATATCTAATAAGTTTAGGATTACTTATATTATTCCATATATTTACTTGTTTCATATATACCTACCTCTATTATAATTATATAAAAAAAAGAATGCTTTATCAAGCATTCTTAGAAGCTTCTCCTATTCTTAAGAAAATCTGGAATATCATCATCGTCATCATCATCCACAATTATACTGCTCATCCTTGAATTAGTAGTTTGTGGTGATTCTGGTTGTTTTACTTCTTCAATTTTTTTACCATTTTTTTCAAAACCAGTAGCGATTACCGTTACAATTACTTCATCAGTTAGATTTTCATTGATAACTGCACCAAAAATAGTGTTTATATCATTATTAGAAGTTGATCTTACCACCTCTGCAGCATCTTCAGCTTCAAATAAAGTAAGATTTGCACCACCAGTAATATTTATTATTGCATCAGTAGCTCCTGATATATTTGTTTCTAAAAGCGGGCTTGATACGGCTTGACGAGCTGCTTCTACTGCTCTGTTTTCTCCAGTTCCCATACCTATACCTATAAGGGCGTTTCCGCTCTTTTCCATAACTGCTTTAACATCTGCAAAATCTAGGTTTATTAATCCTGTTACAGCAATTAAATCAGATATAGATTGTACACCTCTATGAAGTACGTTATCTACCTCATGGAATGCTTCAACCATTGGAGTTGACTTATCTATGATTTCTCTTAGACGATCATTAGGAATTACTATTAAAGTATCAACATTTGTTTTAAGTTCGTTAAGTCCTTCAATAGCTTGTGCCATTCTTCTTTTACCTTCAAAACTAAATGGTTTTGTTACTATAGCGACTGTTAAAGCCCCAAGACCTTGTGCTATTTCTGCGATTACTGGAGCAGCTCCTGTTCCAGTTCCACCACCCATACCACAAGTTATGAATACCATATCAGCACCTTTCAATGCTTCCTCAATTTCTTTTTTAGATTCTAAAGCAGCTTCCCTACCAACTTCAGGACGTCCACCAGCTCCTAAACCTCCTGAAATTTTTGAACCTATTTGTATTTTTGTTTCCGCCTTTGAACTATTTAAAACTTGTAAATCTGTGTTAGCTACTATAAATTCTACTCCTCTAACACCACATTCTATCATTCGATTAACGGCGTTTCCGCCGCCTCCACCTACACCTATTACTTTTATCTTTGCTAATTGATCTACTGGTAAACCAAACATCTTTATTCCTCCTTAATTATCAAGAAAGTAGCTAAAAATTCTACCGAATATCGAATCACTTCTACCTATTCTTGCTTTATTATGTACTAAGGTTTCGACATCATCACTACTAAACATTGAATATTCTTTTCCTCTTAATCTTATTTTTCTTTCAAAGTACCTTATTGCACCTGAAATAGTAACAAACCTTGCTTTTCTTATTCCTAACGTATTCATCGTATAAGATGAAGCATTCTTACCAAATACTTCCTCTATAACAAAGTTTATACCAGGCATATCTGTTATACCACCTAATATCATTATATAACGAATTTGTTTATTTGTTAATACCTTTAATTCATTTTTCGCAACATTTAATATTTCAACAAGGCGTTTATTAATAACTTCAGATAGTTCATTTTGATTAATACTAATCATCTTTCCATTTACGTCTCTTGTTTCATATGTTTCTGTTTTACTAGCATATCTAGGATGTGCTATACCAAAATTCTCTTTAGTCTTTCTCGCGATTTTTTTAGTAGTATAATATATATAAGAAATATCATCATCAATTATTCTACTTCCTATTTTGATAGTACTAGTATTAGTTATTATTCCCTTATTAAAGATAGAAACAGTTGTTGTATCCTTTCCAATATTAATTAATGCTGTATTAGTTTGTTTAAATTCATCATTAGCAATTTCTTCGAAATCGGCAATTGGAGATAAAACAACATCAACAACTTCAATTCCAACGGCTTCAACAACCTTTGCAAAATTAGCTATAATAGTTTTTGGTACACAAACGGTCATTGCCCTAATACCTAATCTATCACATATTCTATTAGTTGGGTCTTTAATGGTTTCAATTTCAGAACCATTTTCGTAAATAGTAAAATCGATTGGGGTAATGTTAACAAGTTCCATATTAGGAAGAATATCATTAATTACGGAGTTTTGTGCTCTTAATACATCTTTTTTACTTACCATTTTTTCTTCGTTAACAATTGGTACATTACCATGAACTAAAGTACATTCAGTTTGATTAGAAGGTATCGTTATAATAGCTTTTTTTATAGAAACATTAATTCTTGTATTAATATCTTCTATAGCAAGTTTTAATCTTTCTATAACAGAATCGGGATCAACAATTATACCGTTTTTAATTCCCTTAGCCCTAACTGAAGAAATCGCAAGTACCCTAACTTCTTTTTGATAATATTCACTAACTAATATTCTGATTGTATCAGATGATATATCAATACAAGTATATATTTTTTTCATGCTATCATACTCCTTACCATCTACTATATAAATAATTATACTATATAAATTTGTTTTTTAAAAGAAAAAATAAAAAAAGATTACTTAGCTTCAAAGTAATCTCCATAATCTAAATATAAAGTACCATTTTGTTTTCCTATATTTTCTAATATAGAATTATATTTATTTATTTTATTAAACTTATTAACTGTTAAATAAACACTATTACCATCATTCATATAAACATAATATCTATCTTCGTCTATTTCGTTTGGATCATATTTTATCTCTGACATCTGGCATAACATATCTTCATCTATTTTTAACATTGCCTTGATAAATCTTTCTTGTTTCTTTTCAGGAACTTTATTTATCATATAGGGTACACATAAGGTTTTATCATCTTTTATCCTATTTGAACTCGTAACCTTTTCGTTAGTTTCCTTGTCTATGTATAAAACTTTTTTTTCTGTTATTTTTATTTTTATACTTAAAATACCTTTACTTACTTTAACATTTTCAACATAAGGATTGTTAGCTATCTTTCGCTTCACCGATAATGTAAGAGTACCAAAAAATGATGGATAATCTTCTAAATTAGCTAATTCTATAACCTCTTGATCAGTTAAGATCTTATTACCACTTATGTATATACTTCTTATTGGAATATCAACAAAGTTAATAAGTAAAAACACTATAATTGCTAATACAATTAAGAATAAAAATATTCTACCAACCCTTAATCGTTTTCTTCTCTTTTTATTTGCCATAATTACTCCCAGTTAACAAATTCTTGTTCAACTTTCAAATCAACGCCAGTTTGTTCTTTAACAACATTATGAACGTACTCAATTAATGTCTTAACGTCACTTGCGGTAGCATTATTACTATTTATAATAAAGTTCGCATGTTTTTCAGAAACTTTTGCACCTCCTATACTATAGCCTTTAAGACCACAGTCTTCTATTAATCTACCTGCAAAATCATTTTCCGGATTTCTAAATACTGATCCAGCTGATGGATATTCAAGAGGTTGAAACATAATCCTTTTTTCACGCCTTTTTTCCATTAACTCTTTTATTTCTTTTGAATTTCCATGGGACAACACTAATTTTGCTTCTAAGCATATATATCCAGGATTATCCTGTAGAAAAGAAGATCTATACTTATATTTTAAATCCTCATTATATAAAGTTTTAATTTTAAGTTCTGGAGTTAGAACCCTTACCTCTGATACAACGTATCCCATATCCGATTTATAAGCTCCTGCGTTCATAAATACCGCTCCACCAATGGTTCCAGGGATACCACTTGCAAACTCTAAACCTGATAAGCCTTCTTTCATTACCTTATAGGATAATTTCACAAGGCTAACGCCAGCTCCTACTGTTACTTTTTTATCATCTATTTCTATCTTATCAAATTCATCTAATCTTATAATTACACCATCAAAAGCCTTGTCGCTAAAAATAACATTTGATCCATATCCTAAAACTTTATATATAATACCTTTATCTTTTAATTCTTTTAATAATATTATTAATTTTTCTTCATTCTTAGGAAATACAATAATGCTTGCTACTCCACCTACTTTATAAGTAGTATATTTACTTAAAAGAGCATTTTGTATTACGCGTCCTATGTTATTTTTTTTTATAAATTTAATTACTTCCAACATCTTTATCACCTATAAGTTTTATTATTTCATCATATATTTTAGATGCGCTATCCTTAACTTCGAATGATTTTAAATTACTTTTCATTCTTTTTACATATAAACTATCATTCAAAATCTTTTCTACTTTTCTTAGTAAAATATCGCCTTGTAATTCTTTTTCTTCTATTATTTCTGCAGCGTTTTTTAAAACTAAATCCATCGCGTTTTTATATTGATGGTTTTCTGTAACATATGGACTTGGTATTAATATCGATGGAATATTAAGTGATGAGATTTCACTTAGCGTTGAAGCCCCTGCACGAGATACTAAACAGTCAGCTTTTTTTAGCAGCGTTACCATGTTATCAATGTATGGAACTATCTTAATATTTTTAGTATATTTATTCTTTTTGTACTCTTCATAATATGTTTTACCAGTTACAAACATAACTTCATAATCTTTATTATTAAATAAAGTAAGCATGTTTTTCATTTTATCATTTATCGTTTTAGATCCTAATGACCCCATTACTATTAGTACTAACTTTTTACTAGGTGTTAAACCAAAATCTTCTTTTTTTGCTGCTATACATTTAATGGCGTTTTCACTACATGGGTTTCCAGTATATATATATCTTTTATCATTCATCTTTTCTTCTAAACTCTTAAATGACACAAAAATTTTATCAGCAAAGTTTGAAGCAAATCTATTTGTTACACCAAATGATGAGTTTTGTTCATGAATACAACATTTAATACCAAGTTTATGTGCTGCGTAAACCACCGGTGCGGAAACATATCCACCTACGCCAATTACTACGTCTGGTTTAAATTTTTTTATTATTTTTTTACATCTTTTAATTGCATTAATAAATAATAGCGCACTTATTATGTTTTTAGGACTTATGCTTCTTTTTAATCCTTTTACTTTAATACCAATAAATTTATAACCAGCTTTAGGAATTATGTCTTTTTCCATTCTATCACTGGTTCCTATATATAAAATTTCATTAGTATTATTTTTTTCTTTTATTTTGTTTGCAATTGCTAGTGCCGGATATATATGACCTCCAGTACCTCCTGCTGATATAATTACTTTCATGTATCTCACCTACTAATCATTATATCATAATTATATGATTTTAATATATGAAAAAGAAGATACTTTACGCATCCTCTTCACCTTTCATTTTTTTATAGATAACATAACCAATTGTAAGTATGATAAGTATTAATGGTATTATTATAAATAATTTATTTATTTCTTTTTTATCATTTTCTATTATTTCATTTGTAAATACATATTTATCTAACTCATTTGTATAAAAACTTACTTTATCATCTTCAACGTTTATATTATCTTTTATTAAAGTTAACTTACCATTTTTATAACTATATAAGTTTATACCACTTAATCCTACTACTTCTTTAAACTCATCTGTTGCTTTTATTTCAACTAATATTTTTTTAGCCAAAGTACTTTTATTGATAAACTCTAGAAGCATTCCATTTTCAACTTTTTTGTTATCTTTTAACTTGCTTAATTTATATTTTATATTTATATCTTTTACCTTTTCTATATCTTTTCCGTTTATTACTATTGAAACATCATCATTTATTAAAGTAAGTGTTTTATCTTCCCCTTTTACTTGTTTTAATAATGTATCTGGTATATAGTTTCCATATGCTACTATATCACCTTCTGGTAAGTCTTGTTTCATAGTGGTAGAAGTCGTTGTTTTAAACTCAGTTGTTTTATTTTGCTTTGTAGTCGTTGCTTTTTTGTTTTTCTTCGTTATATTACTATTTTGCTTTGTTGTAGTAGTTGGTTTTGGTATTGTTTCTGGTTCGTTAGGTTTTGTATTTATTATGGTATACGTTTGAACTACCATATCACCATCTTTTATAATTAAATTATCCCCATCTAACTCTTTAGTGTAACCATCAGTTACTTTAACATCATCAATATTAAACGACTCATTATTGGCATCTATTGTTTTATTCTTTTTATCTACTTTGTAAACTTTACTAGTTACATCATATACCTTTATTTTATTTTCAAAGAAGTAAGTTAAAATTTCGGTTTTCTCATATTCTTCATCACAACCATCTTCCTTAGTACAGTCTAAGTAAAGATCAGTAAAACTCATTATATTTTCATTAGATAACTTAACTTTAGTTTCTCCTTCATCTAAAGCTGTAAATACGTTATTTTCAACTTTACCTACATTACTTTTTTCTACGTTAAAAGTTATTTTATAATTATCATTTAATTTTATTAAATCATCATAATTAAACGTTTGTCCTTTTTGTAAATATATATCATTTTGAATTTTATTATGATTTAAAAACAAAACGGATAAATTCTTTTGATTACTTAAATCAATTTTTTCTAAATTAGTATTTCTTATTACTAAAGCTCCTAATTGATCATTATTCAACAAATTCAAATATTTTAAATTACCACCGTCTACTATTATACTTATTAAATTAGTATTAGCAGATAAATCAATAGTGTCATCCTTTAAATTAGTAACAATTAATTCGCTTAGTAAGTTGGATAATGAAACAATGTCAAAATTTTTAATATTTTCTCCAGTTACTCTAAGACTTAAATAATCTCCTTCACGTAAAACAACGTTTTTAATATCAAATTCTTCTAAGGAACTTCTTCGAAGTTGAGCAATTTCATATAAGTCATTTACATTATATGCTTTAAAAGATTTTAGGTTTTTATACATGTTATCTTGGAAATTACTACTCAATCCTAAATGAGAAATGTTATCAACGTAAACGCTTTCAATAGTTGATGATTCAAAATCTATATAATGACTTAAAGACGGACTATTAACTAACCTTATTTTTCTTAAAGATTTGGAAGTAATTCCAGTATCTTTCAATTCTGGTACATTATCAATTTCTAAATATTCCAATTTATCCAATCTAGAAGAAGAAGTATATTTTAATAAATCCAAATTTTTAAGTACCAAACTTTTTAGGTTATTATTATCATAATAATATAGGTATTCTAATTTAGCCATATCTTTAATTTCTAGTAATTCTAAATTATTGTTACTTAAATTCAACTGCTGCAAATTTTCTAAATATTGATATCCATTTATACTTTTTATTCCCGAATTATTAGCATAAAGATGAGTTATTGATTTCATATCTTCCTCTGTTAAAGTATTACATATTGTAGAATCATTATTATTAATACTCTTTGCAACCGCAGAATAAAAATTAATATCATCAAATCCATTGGGATTATTATCGCTTAATTTAAATTCTTCTGGTATTGAATCACATGTATAATTTGCCGCTCCTTTTAACTTGTTAAACTTTATTATATT
>CANQAS010000027.1 GCA_947589535.1 uncultured Bacilli bacterium
CAAGTATTTTAGAACTTTATAAAAGATCAATTAAGAGTATATTATCAGGAAGTATGTAAAGACCTTTTAGGTCTTTTTTTTAAATTTATAATACCAAATTTGACATAAATACAAATATGAGTATAATAACATCATATTTTGGGGGATGAAGTCGTGGATACAAAAGAAAAAGAAGTATATAAACAAATACGTGAGCTAGGATATTTTTTTAATCCGAAAATAACTTATAGAGAAACTATAAATTTAGGCCAAAGGCCATTTGATAATGAAACATTAGGACCAGAAGTATATGATATTAATACTGATATATTTGCAATTAATTCTCTTTATAAAAATGGAGAAAATGCATATGCTAGATATTTACAGGAAAACTTATATAAAACCTTAGATTTAGACGAAAATGATGTCATAGATATGCATATAAGAAATCGTATTTTACCACTTTTATCAATTAGATATGATAAAAAAACAAAATCTAGAAAATTAACATATAATTATGAATTTATATTTTTAAAAATTGCTAATATGTTACAAATAGCTAGTGAAGATCATATAAAAGCCTTTAATTATAAAACTTATTATAATTATCTTAAGAAGACCTTAGAAAAGTATATAGATGTTACTTATAGAGCAATAAGTGGTAAGAATATAAGTAATAATGATATTGAATATATAAAAAATACTTTTTCTATAAATATTAATGAAAAAACTTCTGAAAATCACTTGCATAGAAGAATAAATGGGATTAATAATATTTCAAGCCCAATGTCCTTTTCTAAGTTATTAGAACAAAAAGAAAATTTTAAATATATTGATTCGACAGATTACAAAAAACTTAAAGGAATATATGCTTTTTCAAAAAGATTAAAAAGAGCATTAAATAATATTAATAACTCAAAATTAGATATCAATTTAGATGGATTTTTTGAATTATTTGATACACCAACTTTATATCTTATAATAGCAAAGATATCCATAGATTATGCGTTTTTCTTTCATAATAATTATGGAGTAGGTCCAATTTATTGTGTCGCAGAAATAAAAGATTACGTATTTTATGTATTAGATAAACTTGGCAAAGATCATAATCCTAGTATTAAAATATATAATAGAGATACTAAAGAATTGGAAAAATATGATTTTAATATGTTGAAATATGAGCTAAATGATTATTTAAATTTTTATCCTAAGTCTTTCGATTATATAAGCGATGAAGAAATCCTTGAAAATAATATTAAAACGGTTGAAGATCTTGATGCGTATTATGATAAAAAGGAAAAAAATGATGTAGATACTTTATTTGCTTCTTGGGAATTTATAAAAAAAGGAGAAACAGGCCCTTTAAGCGAAAAGGTAAAAAGAAGTAAACCAATTAATCTAAATACCCCTGAAAAAGAAAATGAAAATAAAGAAAAATATAATAAAGCTCTAGAGGCCGCTAAAGAAAGAGCTGAATTTTTAAAGAATGGAAATTATTTATACAAAATTACTGGTATTAATAATTTTGATGGATATAAAGGCTACATCTATCCAGATGGAACTGTTTTATTAGAACATATTTATAGTGATTCTGCTACTAAAACACCATGTCTTGACTCGGGTGCAACATACATAATGAATATATATAATTTTGTAGAGTTTTCCAAAAAATCAAAAACAGAAATAATTAAATATATCTCTAATACGGAAAATCCAGAAGTAATAAGAAGATACCATAGTAAAAATTGGAAAAACAACATACTAAAAGAAATAAGTGGTAAAAAAATGAACATAGATCTTTTATTACTTATAAATAAAATGATAAATGATGGGACTTTATCAAAGGAGAAATAATGTGGTTTGAATATTTAACTAATAGGTTACAAGATGATTATGATGTATTAAACAAACTATATGAAATTGATTATGACTTATATACATCTTGTTATAGTCCTGATTATTTGAATTCTTACATAAATAAGAACAAGAACAGAAGTAAGTTCTTTAATATTAACATAAGTGATACTACTTTCTTATTAGAAGGATCTTCTACTGCTTTAATTAGTGTAATAAATGATTATTATGATAAAAATATAGAAGTTATTATAAACGATTATAACGTTGCTATTAATATGTGGATAAAAAAAGTATATGATGATTTTTGTAATGAATACGGCATAAGGGAAAAACTTATGCTAATGATTGATAATCATTTTAAGGTAAATACGAATAATGTTGTGCTAATAGGATCAAGCGGGTTTATAACCGAGATGAAAAGATGCTTAAAAGGTAAAAATATAATAGAATATGAATATGAAGAATAAATTATTAAAATTTATTCTTTTTTGTTATAATTTGTATTGAAGGAAGTATTATTATGATATTAAATATAAGTGGAAGAACAGATATAGTTGCTTTTTATTCAAAGTGGCTTAAAAATAGATTTAAAGAAGGATACGTAGATGTTAGAAATCCTTTTTATAGATCCATAATAAGTAGAATATATTTTAAGGATGTTGATGGGATAGTATTTTGTACTAAGAATCCTGCTAACTTATTAAGCTTGATAGATGATGTTACAATACCATCTATATATCATATAACTTTAACACCTTATAGAAAAGATATAGAACCAAACGTACCTCCAAAAGGTAAGATTATAGAAATAATAAAAAAGTTATCAAAAAAAGTTGGCAAAGATAAAATATGGATAAGATATGATCCAGTATTTATAAATGATACATATAAGTTAGATTATCATATAAAGAATTTTGATAGAATGTGTGAGCTATTAGACGGTTATACCCAAAAAATTATTATTTCTTTTTTAGATATATATCAAAATGTTAGATATAATATGTCATATTTAAGGCCTAAAACCTTAACAGAAAAAGATTATGAACTAATTGGAAAAAATTTTTCTAATAGTGCTAAAAAACATGGTATGACTGTTCAGACTTGCGCCGAAAAACACAATTTAGAAGAATATGGTTTTAAGGTATCAGATTGTGTAACAAAAGAAGTAGCAGCTATATTAACTGGTAAAAACAAATTTAAAACATGGACCGCTAGAAAAAACAAATGTAAGTGTGTTTCTATGGTTGATATAGGAGATTATAATACATGTAATCATATGTGTCGTTATTGCTATGCTAATTATAATGAAGCAAGCGTAAAGGAAAATATTAAAAACCATGATCCCTCATCATCATTATTAATAGGTAGGGTATCTAAGAATGATACGATAAAAATAAGAACAAAAAGCTAAAATGAATGTAAAAAAGATATGTAATAATTATATTTCATATCTTTTTTGTTTTTGATATAATGTTATAGGAGATGATAAATATGAATATAACAATACTAGGAGCAGGAGCATATGCGTTAGGTCTTGCTTTAAGATTTAATAAGAATACAAACAAGATAATTATATGGTCTAAAGTTAAAGAAGAAATAGGTGTTTTATCTAAAACAAAAATGAATGAACGTGCATTACCAGGAGTTAAAATGCCAAATAACTTTATTTATACAACTAATGCAGAAAAAGCAATAGAAGGTAGTGATATAATAGTTATTGCGGTTGCAACAAAATTCATATCAAGTGTTTGTGATGAAGTAAAACCATATATAAAAGATAAACACATAGTAATTGCATCTAAAGGAATAGAGCAAGATACATATAACTTTGCAAGTAACATTGTAAGGAGCAAATTAAATACAAAGAGATTATGCACGATATCAGGACCATCTTTTGCAAAAGATATGGCTTTAGATGAACTTATTGGCTTATCGCTTGCAACAACAAATAATAAGACTAAAGAAGTTGTTGTTAAAGCTTTTTCTAGTGATACTTTGAAAGTAAGGACAACTAAAGATTTTTTAGGAGTAGAATTATGCGGAACTTTAAAAAATATTATTGCAATAACATCTGGTATGCTTGACGGAATGAAAGTATCAGAGTCAACAAAAGCAATGTTTTTAACAGAAAGTTTAAATGATGCAAGAAAGTTAATAAGAAAACTCGGCGGAAATGAGAAAACGATTCTTTCATATGCAGGTTTCGGAGATATTCTTTTAACATGCACATCAGAAAACTCCCGTAATTATTCATTTGGTAAGTTGATAGGAAGTGGAGCTCCTAAAAAAGAGTTAGATGAATATTTAAAGAATAATACCGTTGAGGGGGTTTATACATTAGAATCAGTATATGGGCTTATTAAAAGCAAACGGGTTAGTATGCCATTTATAGATTTTGTATATGATGTGGTATTTGAACACAGAAAGTCTAGTGATATATTATCATTTTTGAAGGAAAAAGAATAAATAAAATAAGTTATTCACATATAAAAAATTGTAAGTTTTTATTAAAATGAAATTTGAGTTATAACAGAAGAAATACTTAAGAAAATGAACCACTAATTTTAGTGGTTTTTTATTTTGTAAGCTTATGTCGAATCTCTTTTTTTTATTAATTAATAGTGATTAAATTATATTACTGGGAGGAATTAAAATTGCTTAATGTATTAATGGAATTTAGAAAAGGAATATTATTTGTTAGATTATACGGAACCCTTAATAAAGATACTATAAATAAGTTTAAAACAGACGTTAAGGAGGTGATTATTAATTCGGGAATAATGTATGTTGTTTTAAACGTTGATAACTTAGATAGTATTTCAAAAGACGGAGTAAAAGAAATCAAAAGTTTAAAAAAGATATTAAATAAAATGAATGGCGAATTCTTTTTATTTGGTGGAGAGATAAAAGAACTTAAATCGCTAGTTAATTTAGAAAATGAACTAAAGGTTTTTGAAAGGGTTGTGATATAGTTTGGTAGCTAGTACTTACAGTTTAGATGATATAATTAATCAAAATAGAAGCTTAGTTTATGGTATTTGTTCTAAGTATAGTAGTTATACGGATAAAGAAGATTTACATCAAGTAGGTATGATAGGTCTTATCAACGCATACAAAAATTTTGATTCTAAGAAAAACGTTAAGTTTTCTACCTATGCTTTTCCTTACATCGTAGGAGAAGTAAGTAAATATGTAAGAGAAAATAAAAATATTAAAGTTAGTAAGGACATGGTTAAATTAGGTAGAAAAATTAACGAATATATACAGAAGCATAAGGAAGTTAGGGGATATGAACCAAGTATTTCCGACATAGCATTAATGTTAGACACAAAAAAACAGACCGTCATTAATGCATTAGAAGCTTTAAATACAACTAAGAGTTTAGATGAAGAAATAAACGATGATGGTAGGGCGATTACTCTACTTGATATTACTCCTTCTAAAGAAAAAGTAAACTTTGATCAAATGATTGATCTAAAAGAAGCTTTAAAATATCTAAGTGGTGAGGAAAAAATTCTTGTTATAAATAGATACTTTAAAGATTTAACCCAAAGTGAAGTTGCAAAAATAATGAAGGTTAATCAAGTGTATATATCAAGGTTAGAAAAAAAAGTGCTTGATAAATTAAGGAATAAGATGGTAGAATAATAAAAATTGGGATTATTTCCAATTTTTTTAATTGTTATGATTGATAAAAATAATATGTTTCTGTTATAATAGTTAGACACAAGGCGGTATTTGGTATGAACATAATTGAAAATAAAAATAGAATTTCAGAAAATATAAGAGGTAATAAAGGTTTTTATTTAATGCCTAAAAGTTTATATGATCGTGTTTTAGAAGATATGAATCCAGATGAAATTATAAGTTTACTTGTTTATTCTGAACAATATAATGAATGCTATGATGTTCTTCGTTTTCCTTATGCAACATTAATAAATAAGGAAGTTATTTTTAGTAAGGTTTTAGAAACTAAAGACGTTGATCTTATATATAATGTACTATGTTTTTATCCTGAATTTCAAAATATGGCCTTTGAATTTTTAAAGGATTGTAATGATGAAAAGTTTATATATGAGTTTATTTATGCAATTGATCTTGATTGGAATCCTGAGCCTCGTTTTTCCTTTCTTAAAAATCTAGAATATTTAGACGAGATGACTTTATGGTGTAATGTCGTTAAAAAAAATGAATTAAATACTAAAAACATGATGGAACTGTTAAAAGGAAAAAAATGGCGTATATTAAAGGTAATGTGGGTCATAAATAATAAAGTTAAATTTAAACCTTTGCAAAAATATAAAATAAATCGTTATTTATTAAGAGAAGATGTTTCATATAAAATAAAAAAAATTGACCCGGAGTTTTATGAAAAGAATATAAAATCTAATATTTCTAATGAAACAATCGATAATATTTTAGAAGATTATGAGAATGAAGTTTTCGCGATAAAGGATCAAATTAGTTTTGATGATTATGATGTAAAATCATCAACACCATTAAAAAAATATGAAAAAAAAGATAATTAAAAAAGTTTGGTATAAATTACCAAGCTTTTTTTAATAATAATACTGGTGATGAAAAATGAACAAAGAAAGGTATAAAGAAATAACTAGTAAAATAGTTCCTAGTGAAGATAAGCTAAAGAACGGAATAATTGCTTTTATAGTTGGTGGTTTAGTTGGTCTGTTAGGGCAAATAATAGTGTTTGTATTAGAAAATAATTTTGACGTAGCACATAAAGATGCGACATCAATAATGATAGTATTTTTGATATTTGTTGCATCACTATGTACAGCTTTAGGTTTTTTTGATAATTTAGTTAGCAAGGCGAAGGCAGGTTTAATAGTTCCAATTACTGGTTTTGCTCATGCAATGACAAGTGCGATGATTGATTATAAAAAAGAAGGTTTTGTAACAGGAATAGGTGCTAACGCATTCAAATTAACTGGAAGTGTTATTTTATATGGAGTAGTATCAGCTTATGTTTTTGGATTAGTTAGATACTTATTTTTTGGAGGTTAAAATATGACTATAAAATATAATAATGTTTATTTAAAAGATGTTAGTACAATTGGTTGTAAAAATGAAAAAATAGGAAACTTTGGAAAATTATATGATAAAACATATGATGATTATTATGCTGGTGAAAAAACATTTGAACAAGCGGAAAAAAAAATCATAGAAGAGTCAGTTAATATAGCACTTACAAAAGCCAAAATACAATTAAATGATATTGATGCATTAATAGGAGCTGATTTATTAAATCAGATAACACCAAGTGCATATGCTTCTAAAGATTTGAAAATACCATTTCTTGGAGTATATAATGCTTGTGCATCTATGTGTGAAGAATTTATAATTGGTGGAAGCTTACTTCAAAATAAGGAGATAAGTAACGTATTATTAAATGTATCATCACATAATATGACCGCCGAAAGACAATATCGTAATCCAGTAGAGTATGGCTGTCCTAAACCTAAAAGATCAACGTTTACCGTAACAGGAAGTGCTTCTGCAATCATTACTAACGAAAAAACAAATATTAAAGTATCTAGTGTATCAATTGGAACATCTACGGACCTTGGGGTAACTGATGTTTATGATATGGGTTCTGTTATGGCACCAGCTGCAGCTAGAACTATATATGAACATTTAAATGATACTAATTCTAAACCAGAAGATTATGATTTAATAATGACAGGAGATTTAGGTGTTTATGGTAAAAAAATAATAAAGGAATACATGAAAGAAGTTTATGATATTGATTTAAATGGAAAATTAGAAGATGCTGGTTCAATAATATATGATAGAGAAAAACAAAAAGAGGTAAAAGCTGGAGGAAGTGGTCCTGCTTGTCTTCCGCTTGTTGCTTATACTGATATTATAAATAAAATGCAAAGTGGCACAATTAAGAAAGTTTTATTGGTTGCAACGGGAGCATTAATGAGTCCAACTATGAACAATCAAAAGTTATCAATTCCTAGTATTGCTCACGCAGTATGTTTGGAGGTGGTTAAATGATATTTTTATACTCGTTTTTATTCTGTGGATTTGTTTGTTTAATTGGACAAATAATACTTGATAACACCAAACTTACACCTGGTCATGTTACAAGTATATTTGTTGTAGTAGGAGCATTTTTAGATTCGTTTGGTTTATATGATAAATTTATTAAATGGTTTGGTGCTGGGACACTCGTTCCAATTACAAGTTTTGGTCATTCGCTAATTCATGGAGCACTCGCAAAAGCAGAAGATTCTGGTTTTCTTGGATTACTTGCAGGTATGTTTAATCTAACATCATCAGGAATAGTTGCAGCAATTGTTTTTGGATTTATTTTAACTCTTATATTTAAAGCAAAAGACTAGTTTTTTGCTTTTTTTTATGCTATCATTTTTATTAGTGAGGCATATTATGGCAAATAATAATTATGATTTACAATTAGACAAATTTAACAGTAGGTTGAAATTTTATTTTTCTTTGATGTTTATGTCTAAAACAAACTTTTTAACGATGGAAAGCTATTTTGGTAAAAACATAGATGTTTTTAATTTTAACGATGAAAAACTAGAAGAAAAAGATATAGAACTACTATCCAATATTTTAGAGAATATAAAATGGAATAATAACCAAATTAACTTAACTGACGAGGTAATATCAAGATTATTTGTAGAAGATGAATTAATAGAATATTATAATGATTATATCTTTAAAAACGGTGAATTTGATTTAGAAGATCCAGAAAAACTAGAAGATTTTTTATGTTTTTCGATGATTAATAAAGTAAGAGAAAAAAAGGGTATTAACAATGGAACAATATATGATTTTTTTGATCCTGCACCAAAAAAGGAAATTCATAAAGCTATTTCTAATTTAAATGGTTATGATCACGAGCAGTTTACAATGTACTTTGGTATTAATTATGATAAAAAAGTAGAAATTAACACTGATGATAAAGTAAAAAATGATTTGCTAATTAAATTATATTGCTATATATTAACTAACAGAGAAGAAAATGATATTCCAATATTACTTACTATGGTTAGTAAAGACCTGGTAAAAGATTATGATTTGTATGATTATATAAGAAGGTTATGTGGTGACAACACAATAAGTAATGATAGTATAGCAAAAATTATATCAAAACTAGATTATGATACAAAGTTAAACATTAAACTTACTTATGGCAAGGACTACAAAGATAAGAAAAAAACACCTGATAACACAAACTTTAAAAAAGCGATAATAAATGTCGTAAAGGCCGTAAAAGAAGAGACAAAGAAGAATAAAAAGACGAAGGAAGATAAAACAACTTCCTTTAAAAGAAAGGCCAAAGGAATAAAAGAAGAAACAAAGAAAAAAAAGATAAATCAGCCTAAAAAAGAAAACATTAAAGATAAAATAAAAAAAGAAGATAAAAAAACAAATAAAGAAAAAGAATTATCTGATAAGAAAAAAACACCGAAGAAAAAAGTTGGTGTAAATTTAAAAAAGGAAAATAAAAAAGAAGAAAAAAAAGAAAAACAAAAAGAAACTTCAAAAGAAGAACCTATAGAAAAAAAGGAAGAAAAAAAACCAAAAAAGGAAAATAAGAAGGAAAGATTAAATAAATTTTTAGGTGAACATGGTCTTGAGAAAAAAGATTTTTTAATAGCAGTTGGTATGCTAGGCTTAGTTAGCAAAACCATTGTTGAACTATATTTTGGATTAAAAAAAGAAGATCCGATTGATGTAGATGAAATTGCTATTAGGCTAAGCAGAAGTGTTGATATAATCTTAGATTTATTAGATGAAGCTACTAAAAAAATAGTTGATTTAGTAAAAAGTGGCAAGATAAATGAAAAGAAAACCATTATTCCGGTTTCAAAAGGATTTGTCGAGGAAAATAAACTTAGTTCTTTTATAAATGATAAAAATCCTAAAAAGGAAAACCTAGCTAAAGCAGTTGGAATATTATCAGCACTACATGCTAGTATAGTAGGGGATCACCTAGGTATTAATGGTAGAGCTAAAAGTGTTAGTGAGTTAGCTAAAGATTATAATTATAGTGAAAAAACAATAAATAATATAATAAACATATCATCAAGTCCGGTAATAAATGAATTATCTAGATTAGAGAAAGAAGAATTAAAAGAAAAACCAAAAGATATAGTTGTAAAAGAAAGCAAAATGGTTGTTAAAACTAAAAAAGAACCCGAAGTAAAGGAAAAAACTCAAGAAATAGAAAAAAAAGAACCAAAAAAGGTAGAAGTAAAAGAAAAAAAATTAGATCCTAAAAAGATAAAAGCTGCAACGACACTAAGTGAGTTTTTAAAAATTACTGGTTTAACAAAAGATGAGTTTAACTATGGCTATAAAAGTCTAGATTCATTATCAAAACGTATTATAAGTTTATACTTTAGTTCATATGCTATAGAGGATATTGCAAAAGCATGTAATTTATCAAACGACGATGTTTCTAATAGGATTGATAATATTAAAAATAGAATTATAGTAAAAGCAAGTGAGTTAAAAAAAGCTCAAAGTAATATGACGTTAAGAAAATTCTTAACCGAAAATAACATAAGCTTATCTGATTTTAATAAATATTTTAGAAATTTAACACCTATTAAACAAACTGTTATTAATATGTATCTAGGTCTTAATGGCCCTGCATTATCTATAAAAGAAATATCTGATAAATTATATAGAAGTGAATCTTCAATAAGTGATATTGTTAAAACAGCTGCATCTGATTTAAAAGAAATGTCTAAAAAAGAATCTGCTAAAATGGTAGGAAAATTAGAACAGTTCTTAAAAGAAAATAATATTACGAAAGATCAATTTAATTATGCTTTAAATAATTTATCAAAAGTAAATCAAACTGTTATTTCAATGTATTTTGGTCTAAATGGTCCAGAAAGACAAATCGGTGATATTGCTAGTGTAACTGGTCTTAGCAGGTTAGAAGTTATTAATATAATAGCGGATTGTAAGAATAAAATAGTAATGCTTTCTAAAGCCAATAATAAAACTAGAAAACAAAATAATACTAATGATGAATTAACAAATAAAACTAAAGAAGTTATAATGCTTATGAGAGAAAATCCAGAACTTGTTAAAATGATAAAGGATTCAAATCCAATTGGATTTCAAGCATTGACAATGTTATCAAATTATAATATTAATATTAATGATCTATCTTCTATTTTAAAAGTCCCTCAAACAGCAGTAATAAGTAGTTTAATGGATGCTATTGCAACAGCAAATAGTTATTATAAAAGTAATCAAGTGGACAAATCATCATCATTCCATGATAATGATGGAGCACTTAAAACAGAAAAGAATAGATCAAGGTAATATTTAGCTATTAGGGAGGTTTTGTATGTTAAAAAATATATATGAAAAAGTTCTTGCAGGAGCTTTTTTAAAATTTGAAAAGTTAGATAATATTGATATCCATTTATTTTGTAAAAAAATTTTAACTAAATTAAGTGATGAGAATTATTGGTGTTATGGTTGTAGTTCTCCAAATTTATTTAGATTTATTAAAGAAGAGTTCGATGGAACTATTAGTTTAAAAGAAGAATTTACACTTGATAGTGTTATAGATTATGAATACTTACTTAAGGGTAGAAAAGATTATGAAAAAAACATTGATGAATATTATTATGAAGGTATAACATTAAAGGAAATTTTTGAACGTTTTTGTGATGAAAAAATAATAAAAAAATACTTTGATAATTTAGGTATTAACGAGTATTATAAAGAGAAAGAAGAATTCTTAAAAAAACAAAAAGAAAAGCTTTTAAATAATGCAAATATTTTATTAATTTCGGATGATGAAGAAGAATATAATAATATTAAAAATTTTGGCTTTAAAAAAATTGATTGGTTTAAATCGGGTGTAGTGGCAGATAATTATTTTAAAAAAAATAAAAAAAAGCTTGATAAATATCATATTTTAATAGAAGGATCTCATCCTTATTTAGACATTGGATATCAATTTAAAAATGAATTAGGGAAAAATGAAAATATTTTTAGAAGTTGGTATTATAAATGTACTGTTAACAATGGTTTTGTTGAACATTTTTCGGAAGATTTTACGGATGAATTAACTCATCGAAGTTGGCAAGTTTTATCTCCGGATTATAATGATATATTAAATGGTATAGTCACAGCATCAATAATGAAAGACGTTTTAGGGAAAATGGATAAAAAATATTTAAATGCAAAACCAATTGAAATAAACAACAATCCAAACAAACTTCCATTACCTAATAAAAAAGAGGACATAAAAATATTATATTTAAGAAATTATTATAATGCATCGGATTATGCTAATAATATTGCAAAGAAACTTGAACTTAATGTAGATTTTAAGAAAGATGATAATAATGGTATTAAAAATTACATTGCTAAATGTATGGGTGATTATGATATTATAATTGCAGATAATATATATTCTTCTCAAATACTAAATTTTAAAAAAGAGGCTCTAGAACAATGTAAAGAAAAGGGTAGAGATTTGGCTTTATTTTTAACTTATGAAAATAATGAAACATACTATTCGGATGAAAATGGAAACTTGGTTTTTGGAAAACTAGGAAATGAATTAAAATTAAAATATATATTAATAGATAAGTTATCAAAAGATAATGATATAAAAGAAAATAACTTCTGTGTAATAAATGGAAATAATCCAGATAAAAATATTATGAAGGCTATCATTGAAAGTGCGGTAAACTTTTATAATGACGAATTAAAAAAAATTAATAACGTAGGCATTAAAGATATTAATTTTAAAACTTTTGATGAATATGATAATGAATATAACGTAGTTAAAGCAAACGAAGATGAAAGAATTAATAGTATTTTAAAACCAATAAGAGATATTAATGATATGTTAAGTATCGTTCATAATTATTTAACATATAAAAAGTGGTTAGATGAAGAAGATAATAACTATAAAATAACCTTAAGAGAAGATGGACTTATAACAATAGAAGAAATTACTTACGGAAAACCAGTTGCAATATTAACTCTTATAGATAAGTATACAGATACATTTAGAGATTTTATATTTAGTTATGAAGATGAAAATAACTCTATTAAAGATAAAAAAAGATATGGTTTTTATACTAGTAAACATGACGATGAATTATTTGCGCCAGAAAAACCCGATGAATGTACACTAAAAAGATTAAATGAGTTTGAAGAAAAAATAAATGAAATATTAAGGCCATTATGGTATAAAGCTAGGAAAATTAAATGGAAAAATGAGAGTAAAATTAGTGAATTTGATAGTATGTGTAAATCGGTTCTTGATTATTTAAAATATAGTGAATATGATTTAATTCCAGTTACATTTACTAACTTTAAAATATCTTCGAATGCTAGTGGTGTAAGAGTTGCTTTAATGCAAGGTAAAAGATGTATTGCTGCATTAACTTTTAAAAATAATTATGGTGATAACTCAAGGGTATTTATGATTGAACAAATAGGTAAGAACGGATTTTTATCAAAACCACAAATGATTAGTTATGTAGCAGGATATAGTAGTAATATTAAGCAACCAGATGATAAAGAGCTAATCATAATAAATAAGGTAAAAGAAATAATTAATAATCAAATAACTTTATTTAATAGAAAAGCAGCACCGTTGTATAAAGATTTAGAGCTAGGTAGTTTTGATAATGGTTTTGGTAGTAAAATATATAGAAATAAAAATGAAAATAATTGTTAAACAAAGAAAAATAACAGCACTTCGCTGTTATTTTTTTATAGCTGATTTGAATTCTTCTTTTACATCATAATTAGTTATTAATGAATATATTTTACTAGCTTTTATATCATCTT
>CANQAS010000028.1 GCA_947589535.1 uncultured Bacilli bacterium
CTTTCCGTTTTTATATGCTTGTCTTTGATTATCTATCCATAAACCTAATTTAATAATATTACCGTTTTCATCTGTAACTACATAATTTTTTGGTATTAATAAATTACCATGTTCTTCGTAATATTTTTTGGCTAAATTATATTTTTCAAACCATTTTTCACTAATCATAATAACACCCTTCTTTAAGCATTATTATTATATTTAAAATCTTTTAAAAGTCAAATGTTCTTTTTTTATTTTATTATATAAACCAATTACTCTTCTTTTTAATTACCATATTTAGCAGATTACTCAATAGTTTAAATAATCTAGTTGATATATACATAAGTGGTAATAGTATCAATAACGAGTTAGGAGTTAACCATTCAAGAGAAAATATATTTCTACCAATAGGTGTTAATATCATAACTAAAAATATTCCAGTAAGCAATACTAATAGATATTTTCTAAGTAAATTAAGTGGCTTACTTATTCTATATATTAAAAGTATTGCTGTATATGCCGTAATTATTACTGCAATGGTTGATGTTTGTTCATTTGGAATATTAAGTAAACTTGCAACAAATACAAGTAATAATACATTTACAACGGTAGTTACTCCACTTGGAATCGCTTTACTAATTACGTTTATGAAAAATTTTCCTTTAACTCTAGATTTATTTGGTTCAAGGGCAAGTATAAATGCGGGTATTCCAATCGTTAAACTATTAATAAGTGTCATTTGAATAGGAATAAATGGATATGTATAATTAATAAATAAGAAAAGTAACGCAAGAAGTGATGCATATATAGTTTTTGATAAGAATAAAGTTGCTGATCTTTCAACATTATTTATGGTTCTTCTCCCTTCCACTACTATCTTAGGCATAGAATCAAAATTTGAATCGAGTAAAACTAATTCTGACACGTTTCTTGCAGCATCGCTTCCATCGTTCATTGCAACACCACAATCAGATTCTTTAAGTGCTAAAACATCATTTACTCCATCTCCTGTCATTGCAACAACGTGACCATTATTTTTAAGAGCGCTTATAAGCATTCTTTTTTGTTCAGGTTTAACACGACCAAAGACAGTATTTTCTTCTACTATCAAATTAAGATCTGTTTCTTCAGTAATGTTTCTTGCATCAAACGCTCCTTTTAATTCTATTCCAACAGCCTTAGCTACGTTGGATACAGTAGATACACTATCACCCGATATAACTTTTATATTAACATCATTATTCATAAAGTACTCCAATGTTTTACTAGCTTCTTTTCTTACTTTGTCTCGTATTAAAATAAGTGCTAAAGCAGTCATATCCATAGGTAATTTATTATTCTTTATAACATCTGTTTTTACTAATACCAAAACTCTGTTTTCTTCTGATAATTCATCTATCTTACTTTGATACTTTTTTATTTTCTCTCCAAGTACAAATTCAGGTGCTCCCATAATAAAAGATTCATTTTTTAACGTTACTCCAGAATACTTTCTATCTGATGAAAATGGTATTTTATTTTTTACCTTTACACTTGATCCATTACCATACTTATCATTTATTGCATTAAAGGTTGGATTCTTATCATCAAGATTAGTAGATATTATTTCAAGTGTTTCATCTATCTCATTAATCATATGATTATCAAGTGGAATAACATCAATTACTTCCATTTTACCTTCTGTTATAGTACCCGTCTTATCAAGACATAAAGTATCTACCCTTGCAAGTGTTTCCAATGCATATAAGTCTTGTACCAAAACATTATATTTAGAAAGTCTTAAAACACTTATTGCAAGTACTGTAGATACAAGTAATATTAAACCTTCTGGAATCATTCCAACAACTGCCGCAACCACTGTTACTACCGCATTTTGAGTTGTGTTGCCATCTATAGAAAACTGTCTTAACAAAAGAAGTACGCCAATTGGAACTAAAGCAATTGATACATATTTTACAATCTTATTTAAAGATTTCATTATTTCTGAATTTATTTCTTTTTTCATTTGTTTAGCATCATGAGAAATAACGGAAGTATAATTATCTAATCCAACGTGTACAACTTTTGCTTTTACGCTTCCACTTACAATAAAACTACCAGAAAGAAGCATATCTCCTTCTTTTTTATAAATGGTTTTAGCTTCTCCAGTTATAAATGATTCATTAACCTCACACTCACCACTTAATATTTTAGAATCAGTTACAATTTGATTTCCAAGATTATAAACTATAACATCATCTAAAACAATCTCATCCAAATTTACGATTTTTTCCTTACCATCTCTTATAACTTTAGCTTTAGATGCTGATATAACTGATAATTTATCTACTATTTTTTTAGCACGCAATTCCTGTATGGTACTTATTAGCGTGTTACATATCACAACACCTAAAAATAATAAATTTTTATATGAACCTACTAAAATAATAGCAACACCTAATATAATGTTTATAAAATTAAATAACGTAAATGTATTTTCTATTAATATCTGTTTAACACTTTTACTAGGAGTCGTAGTGTCATAGTTTACTTTTCCCTCTTTTATTCTTTGTTTTACCTCACTACTAGATAATCCATTTATTTCTTTCATAGTATCAATCTCTTTCTATCTTATAAAATTATTATACCACTATTTATACAAATTAAAAAATATAAATAAAAAGATAATATGTAATTTACATACTATCTTTTTTATCCATTTTATAAATTGGGGCATCTATATCATCAGTTATACCAAATGCATCATTAATTAAAGAATTCATCACTTTTTTTAATTCTACTATACCATTCTTAAAAGCTTCTTTTATTTTTTCTTCACCTATTCCTGTAAAAGCTGAAATTTCAGATATGCTTTTATCAGGATAATTTAATTTTAGAAATAAAAGTCTATAGTCCCTTGGATCAATTTTTTGCATAACCCGCATAAAATATGGCATATTAAATAATTCATATATTTTTAAATATTCCTCGTTTTCATCAAAAATTGGAATAGAAATGATTTCTTTTTTTGCATCAGATTTACTATCTATATCTACTTGTTGGTTTGAATTTTTAAAACCATTATCTTCTATAACATTATTCATAATGTTTGATTATGCTATCAAACTAGAATTTTTATTACTTTTTTTTCTCCTTTTGGGTCCATTTAAAAGAATTGATTTAATATCTTTAATAGCTAACGAATACAAAGCATTTTCGTTGGTTGTAAAACCGCCTCTTTTTTTCTTTCCTTTTTTCAAATCACCATTCCATTTTCTTAAAACGACATCTTTTTTTGCATCACTTAAGTAGCAATTAATAATTTCATCTACTTTCTCAATACTTCCATCAAACATAGAATAAAATTCATTTTCTTTTATATTTTCCATCTTTTCATTTTCCTTTACTATATTATTTTTATTAAAACAAGGTTTATAACTACTTCCCCTTCTATAATTAATATCACTTTTATTATTAGTCTTTTTAGGAGTGATTGCGTGAGTACCTGAAGTAAAACTACTCTTATTAGCTAAAGCTTTTTCTCTTTCTTGAGTTTCTTTTTCTTTATCATGAAGTTCTTTATTTTTTTTATATTCTTGGTATTGTTTTTGAATGTTTTTAGAGCTTTTATCAGTAGCTTTTAATATTATAAATATATTATCCGTGAACCAAGTTCCCATTGAAGTATTATCGGCAAACTTAGGATTTATTCTACTAGGATCAAATTTATTAAAATCATTACAATATTCGAATTCCAATAATTTATTATTATCTAGTGTATTTTTTTGATAAAAACCATCTTTCTTTTTTTCTCTTATATATACATTTTTTAATTTCATTAACGCTTTTTTTTCAATTTGTCTTATTCTTTCTCTCGTAACTCCTCCATAAATACCACCTATTTCTTCTAGCGTATGAAAAATACCATCCTTAATACCAAATCTTAAAAATAAGACTCCCTTTTCCTTATCAGTAATACTAGTTTTTTTTATTAAATTTTCTATATCATCAATAGATAAATGTTGAAATACAGTCTCTTCAAGATTATTATTGTTATCAGGTATTAAATCAAGCAGTTCTGTATCTTTTTCATCACCCACAAGCTCGTTAAGGCTTGTAACTTTAGTATTTTTATTTAAAATTAAAATTTCTTCTAATTTATTAGGAGGCATATCAAGTTCATTAGCTAACTCTGTATTTGTAGGTTCTCTTCCTAATATTGTATATAACTTTTTTTTAGTTTCTAAAATATTATTTAACTTTTCTTGCATAAAAATGGGAACTCTAATTACTCCTTTGAAGTCCTGTATTGCTCTTGTTATACCTTGCCTTATCCACCAAGTAGCATAAGTTGAAAATTTAAATCCTTTATCAACGTCAAACAACTCTACTGCTTTAATAAGTCCCGCATTCCCCTCTTGAATCAAATCTAAAAACTGAAGGCCCCTTCCTACGTACCATTTTGCAATTGCTACAACTAATCTTAAATTTGATACAATGATTTTTTCTTTTACTGAAAAATCACCATTTTTAAATTTTAAAAATAATTCCTTTTCTTCTTCAGGTAAAAGAAGTGGATATTTACTAATTTCTCTTAAATACATTTTAGTATTATTATCAACATAATTATTCAAAAACTCATTATCTAAGCTAGTATCATCTTGAATAAAGTCTATATCTTTCTCATCACAATAAATATCTATCAAAGAAATAAAAGTTGCCGTTTTATAATCATCATTTACTTTACTTATGTTTATATTACCATTCTTAATGCAAGATGCTAAACATGATTTTAATTTTTGATTATTGAGAATTTTTTTTATAACAATTAATATGTCCTCAAACCCAAATTCATCAATAAAATCGCATACTTTAGATAAAAATTTAAATTTATGTTTAATATTTAAACTATCAATATAATCATTTACTCTTTCTAATTTTTCATTTGTATACATAACCATTTCCCCGCTAATAAAAAAACATTTATTATGTTGATAATATCATATCCCCCCCCCCGGTCAAGTTTTTTTAACAATTGTGGATAATAAAAAAAGATAACTTTTTGTTATCCTTTTTTAACGTACTTTTCAAAAGTGGTAAATTCACTTGACTTTAAATCTGTTTTATTTAAATCTTCTAACAGTTTCTTTTGTTTTTTATTAAGCTTAGTTGGTGTTATAACTTTTAATATTACGTATAAATCACCAGTTCTATGTTTTGCTGGACTTTTTAATCCTTTTCCTTTTATTCTATGTTTTTCACCAGACTGACTGCCTGCTGGAATACTTAAAATAATATTTCCTTCTAAAGTTGGAATCTCTTTTTTACAACCAAGTGCTGCTTCCGCAATGGTAAGAGGTAGTGTTAGATATAAATTTTCATCTTCTCTTTTAAATAAAGGATGTTCTTTTACCCTAATTTCAATATAAACATCTCCATTAGGTCCACCATTATTACCTGCTGGACCTTTTCCTGGAACTCTTAAATGATCACCAGTATCTACTCCTGCTGGGACTTTAACCTTAATTGTTTTTTTTGTTTTCTTCTTTCCTGAACCATGACACGTGTCGCATTTTTTCTTAAACACCTCACCAGTACCACCGCATTTTGGACAAGGGCTTTGACTTACAAACGCACCTAAAATACTTCTTTGTTCGCGCCTAACATATCCAGAACCGCCACATTCAGAGCAAGATTCCACTCCTGTTCCACCGTGTCCATTGCAATCTGGACAGGTATCATCAATGTTTAATTCTACCTTTGTTTCAGTGCCAAAAGCTGCTTCTTCAAAATTCATATCAAATATAACACTAATATCTGGACCTTTTTCTTTTCTAGTTGTTTTTCTAGAACTTCCACCATTAAAGAATGATGAACCTCCAAAACCAAATCCATTTCCGAAAATTTCTCCAAATATATCTGATAAATCAACGTCTTGGAATCCAGAAAATCCAGCACCTCCAAAGCCACCATTTTGGTCAAAAGCTGCGTGTCCAAATTGATCATAGCTACGTCTTTTTTCTTTATCAGATAAAACTGCATAAGCTTCCTGCGCCTCTTTAAATTTTTCTGCTGCATTTTTTTCTTTTGAAACATCAGGATGATATTTTTTTGCTAACTTTCTAAAAGCACTTTTTATCTCAGCATCTGATGCATCTTTAGATACACCAAGCACTTCATAATAGTCCTTTTTACTCATACTACTCTTCCTTTCTTATCTTGTCAAAGCAATCAAGTAAAGTATCATAATACTTTAATGCTTTTTGATATACCTCATCTTCTTTTAAGTTTATGCCTAATATTTTAATTATATCATATGGATACTTATCTGATCCAGCTGATAAAAATTTTAAATATTTATCAAGCATACCATGATTACCATTTATTATTTCAGAAGCAACATAAGTTGCTATCGTAACAGAAAACGCATACGCATATAAGTAGAAAAACATATAATAATGACTTCTAGTTATCCATCCAAGTGATGAATATTCATCTTCTTTAACCAAGTTACCATGATATTTTTTTAATGACTCTTTATTTAAATTATTCATGTAAGAAGCAGTTAATGTATTTCCTTCTTGGGAATATTTATAAAAATCTTGTTCCACTTTTGCTTCTCTTACAGCACTAAATAAATTAGAATTAATAATACTTATCATATTAGCGATACCCGCTAAGCGTTCCTCTTTTGTTTTTCCATTATTCATTAAATAATTAGAAAGTAAACATTCATTGGTTAATGATGCTACTTCTGATGTGATAGAAGGTTCATCTCTGTATAGTACAAAATTATTATCTTTCACAAATTGATGATGAACATTATGTCCTCCTTCATGAATTATGGTTGATACCGATTCTAAATCATAATTATAACTCATTAATATTCTAGAATCATTAGTGCTAGTACTAAACGAATAACCACCAGAACATTTTCCTTTATAACCCATAAAATCTATATAATTATTATCAAATATTTTTTTAAATTTACTATAATATTCATTTCCTAAAGGTTTAATAGCATTTAAACATAACTCTTTAGCTTCTTCAACCGAATATTCTTTATCTGTTTTTTCTAGTTCAAGACTCAAATCATATGGATAAAGGTCATCAAGATTATGAACTTCTTTAAATAATTTTAAATATTTTTGATATAAATGTGCATTTTCTTCCACGTTTTTAACTAATGTTTCATACGCCTTATTTGGCATATTTAAAGAAAATAATTTAGCTTCAAAGGAAGAAGAATAATTTCTTAGTTTGTTTTCTTCGTTTCCTAATTTAACATAAGAATCTAAATACATAGCAGATAATTCACTATATTGTTTTAATACCTTCGAAAGCTTTTCTCTTATTTCTTTTCTTTTTTCTCTGTTTTTGTTTTTCATTAATTTTCTATAATTAGTTGTTGTTATGATTTCTTCTTTACCATCAATTATAACTTTTCCATATTCATTTAACGAATTAATCATTAACGATGACATATCACTAAAGTGATTAGTAGCAGATGATAAACTTGATATCATTTGCTCTTCTTTTTCACTTAATATATGTTTTTTATATCTATATATCTCATCTAATGATGGCTTGTATTTTAAAAGTTTATCATTTTTAAATAATTCATTATATTCTTCTTGTGTAAGCGATAACAATTCAGGTTCAAAGAAACTAACGTTTAAAGAATGCTCTGTCATCAATAACTTAACTTTATTTTTTCTTTCAATAGAGGATGAAACACCAAGCATTTCATCGTTTTTTAAATAAGAATATACATACATATTTTCTAATATGACACTTAATTCTAAGTCTTTTTCTAAAAACTCGAATAGTTTTTCAGAATCTTTAATTTGTCCTTTATACTTTCCTATTTTTTTATTTAACTTAGAAGCATCATTAAATTCTTTATCAAAATCCTCTTCACTTTCATAAAACGAAGAAAGATTCCACTTATACTTTTCTGGCACATCTTTTCTTTGCATATATTTTTCCATGGTAACTAGCCTTTCTATTTAGTAAAAGTTCTAGCAATACTAGAACTTTACTACTTTTTCATCTTATTATTTTTTTTCTTCAAATTCTGCGTCTACTACATCTTCATCATTTTTCTTATCATCTTGTTTATTTTCGCTAGCTGCTTGTGAAGCTTTATTAGCTTCTTCATAAACTTTAGCGCCTAATGCCATAGCTTTTTCAGATAATTTTTCTTTAGCTTTATTTATTTCATCAACATCATCTTTTTCTAATGCATCTTTTAATTCTTTAATAAGACTTTCAGCTTCTTCTTTATCCTTTGCATCTACTTTATCACCTAAGTCTTTAATTGACTTCTCAGTTGTAAATACCATTTGTTCAGCTTCGTTTTTAGCATCTGCTAATTTTTTCTTTTTTTCATCTGCTTCTTTATTAGCTTCTGCTTCTTTCATCATCTTATCTATTTCATCATCCGATAAATTAGTTGATGCTGTTATTGTAATAGCTTGTTCTTTTCCAGTTCCTAAATCTTTTGCCTTAACATTAACAATACCATTAGCATCAATATCAAATGTAACTTCGATTTGAGGAACTCCTCTTGGTGCAGGTGGAATGTTTGTTAATTGGAAATTACCAAGTGTTTTATTATCATAAGCCATAGGTCTTTCACCTTGAAGAACATGAATATCAACAGCTGGTTGATTATCAGCAGCAGTTGAGAATACTTGTGATTTAGATGTTGGTATTGTTGTATTTCTTGGAATAAGTGTTGTCATAACATTACCCATTGTTTCAATACCTAGTGATAGTGGAGTAACGTCTAGTAATACTATGTCATTAACTTCACCTTGTAATACACCACCTTGAATAGCTGCACCCATAGCAACAACTTCATCTGGGTTAACTCCCTTAGAAGGTTCTTTACCAAGTTCATTTTTAATTAATTCTTGTACTTTTGGTATACGAGTAGATCCACCTACTAATAATACTTTATCAATATCACTCTTAGATAATTTAGCATCCTTAAGAGCTTTTCTAACTGGTTCAAGTGTAGATTCACTTAAATCATTAGTTAATTCTTCGAACTTAGCCCTTGTTAAACTAGTTTCAAAGTTAATTACACCATCATCTCCTTGTGCCAAGAATGGTAATGAGATTTGTGTTGTAGTCATACCAGATAAATCCTTCTTAGCTTTTTCAGCAGCATCTTGTAATCTTTGCATTGCCATATTATCAGATGATAAATCTTTATTATGTTCTTTCTTAATTTCTTCTACTAGATAATCAACTATTCTTTGGTCATAGTCATCTCCACCTAAGTGGTTATTACCAGATGTTGATTTAACCTCAAATACACCATCACCTAACTCAAGAATTGATACGTCAAATGTACCTCCACCTAAGTCATATACAAGCACTGTTTGTGTATTTTCTTGTTTATCAAGACCATAAGCAAGTGCCGCAGCGGTAGGTTCGTTTATTATTCTTTCTACTTCAAGTCCTGCAATCTTACCAGCATTTTTAGTAGCTTGTCTTTGAGCATCGTTAAAGTATGCTGGAACAGTAATAACTGCTTTTGTAACTTTTTCACCTAAATAAGCTTCAGCAGTTTTCTTTAAATCTCCTAGGATCATTGCAGATACTTCTTCTGGAGTATAATTTTTTCCTTTAGCCTTAGCTGTTTCTTTAGTACCCATTAGTCTTTTAATAGATCTTATAGTATCTGGGTTAACTACCATTTGTCTTTTAGCAGCTCCACCTACTATAATGTCATCTCCTTTGAAAGCAACAACTGATGGAGTTGTTCTTTCTCCTTCTTGATTAGCTATTACCTTAGCTTCTCCACCTTCATATACAGCAACACATGAGTTTGTTGTACCTAAATCAATACCTATTATTTTACTCATTATTTATCATTCCTTTCTTTCTGGCAAATCATTTGCCTATTTTTTTAATATTTTTCTATTTATTCTTTGACATTTTGTCTTTTTTGTTATGTTTTTAATAATCTTTTTTGTTTCTTAAAGATATTATAAATCTTCATCAAAGTACTAATTAATTATACTATTATAATCAGTATTTATTAACTTTTACCATTGCTGGTCTTATCACTTTATTTTTTAGAGTGTATCCTTTTTGCAATACTTCTAGGATAATGTCTTTTTCCTTATCCTTAACACTATCCGTTGTAACTGCTTGATGCAAATTAGCATCAAACTTCTTATCTAAAGCTTCGATTTCTTTAACTCCATATTTTTCTAAAGTACTTCTTAAAGCTTTATAAATCATATTTACCCCTTCTTTTAATTTAGAATCCTCATTTGACGCAAGTGCCCTTTCTAAATTATCAAGACTTGGCAAGATATCCATAATTAAGTCTTCATTGCAAAACTGCATCATTCTAGATACTTCTTCATCTTTTCTTTTACGATAATTAATAAGTTCTGCATTTGATCGTAATGCTTTTTCTTCTGCTTCCCTAAGCCTTTTATTAACTTCTTCTACTTGTGCTTCAGTAACAGTTATCGTTTTTTCCTTGTGTTTTTCCTTTTTTATATTCTTATTATCTTTATGTTCTTTATTATCATTTTTTATTTCTTTTTCTTGAACATTTTTTTCTTCTTTATTTTCCATATTACGACCTTTCTATATTTTCTTTAATATATTCAAGCAATGATACAACTTTTTCATAATCCATTCTCTTAGGACCAACTATTGCAATAGTTCCTTCTTCTCCCTTGATGTTGTATTTAGTTTTAATAACAGATACATTGTCATCAAAATTATTTTCATGACCAATGTAAACATTTATATCGTTATTATCTGCTTCTATTTTTCTTACAATATCATCATTATCAAATTTATTAAGTAAATCTTTTATTTTAGATATGTCACCAAATTCTCTATAGTCAAGAAGTTTCGTGCGACCTGCCATATGCATATGACTTTTAGTTGAAAACTCATTAAATGCATTGTAAAATGCCTGATATAAAGCTTCATGTGATCTTACGTAATTTGAAATTATTGGTTTTATTTCAAATTCAAGTTTACCACTTATTTCATCTAGCGGTGTACCAACAAGTAATTTATTAATTAATTCAACTACTTTCTTAATTTCAGATAAGTTGATATCACCATCAATATTCAATTCTTTATTTTCAACGTGCCCTCTATCTGTTACTACAATTGCAATAAGTCTGTTATTTGATATTGGCACTACCTCTACCTGCTTTAAATTATTATAAGAACTATCATTACCAAGCGCTAAAGACGTACAATTAGTTATTTCAGATATTATCTCTAGACTCTTAGTAATTATATCCGATAAGACAAGCTGTTTATTATCAAATATTGTCTGAAGTTTTAAGACATCTTCTCCAGTTAGTTCCCTCGGTTTCATAAGATTGTCAACATAATACCTATAACCTATTTCACTAGGAACTCTACCAGATGAAGTATGAGTTTTTTCTAAATAACCTAATTCCTCTAGTATAGACATTTCATTTCTTATCGTTGCAGACGAACAATTAAGAATTTCTGTTAGTCCAGACGATCCTACTGGAGAGGCCGTCTTGATATACTCTTCTATAATTAGTTTCAGAAGTTTGTTTTGCCTTTCAGACAGCACACCCTTCACCTTCTTTCTCGCAGTCTATCAATATTATAATATGTAAAATTAGCAATGTCAATACCTGAGTGCTAAAAATAAAAAGTTAACGACTTAAAGCGTTAACTTAAATACAATAAAACTATAATATTTTTCTATTTAATAAATGAAATTACTTTGTCAAGCCCTATCATATAAATAACAAGTGCTGCTATGTCAAGAATTAATAATATTGATAATATTACAATAGCTGGAGTTTTACTTTTAGATGGTAATTGATTTACTTCTTCATTTGTTTTTTCTTCATCAAGTTGTTTTTCTTCATTTGGTTCATTAACATCTATTTCAGTTTCCTCTAGTTTATTACTTTCTTCTACTTCTTCAATTGGTGGTATTTCTTTTGATTTAGTTTCATCAGCAACAGTAATATTTTGTTCTATAATAACATCATTAGCACTAATTTCTTTTGAATCTTCATCTGGCATTTCAATATCTTCAATTTCCTCAATCATATCAACGTTAGTATCCATAGTTACCTCCCTATCATAAATAATTATACATTAATTTTACTAATCATTCAAGATATAAGAGTCAAGCAATCTAATAATTATTTCGTTAGATATAAATAATTTATCATAAGGAATGTATAAATTATTATCTTTAGTACTAAGTAACTTTTGATCAATCATCTTATTATAATTAAATACCTTTTTAAATTCTACTTTATATTTTTCATAAAACGTATTAATATTTATACCATCAGTTTTTCTTAAAGATAACATTACTTCGTCTTTAATCATTTGATCAAAACTCATCTTTTCCTCATATATACGCGTTTTACCATTTATGTAATTAATAACACTTTTAGTATTATCATACCTAATTCCATCAACAAAACCAGAAGCTCCAGCCCCAAAGCCATAATATTCTTCATTTTTCCAGTAAGTTAAATTATGTTTAGATTCATATCCTTTTTTAGAAAAATTGCTTAACTCATAATGGTTATAACCATTTACCTTTAATTTGTCGGCTATTTTATAATACATTTTATTTTGAGTATCTTCATCTAATTCTTCTATGTTATCAAGCCCTAGTTTAGTGTGTTTTTCTATTATAAGTGCATATGTACTAATATGTTTTACATCTAATTCTATTAATTCTTTTAAATCTTCTTCTAACTCCATTAAACTTTGATTTGGAAGAGCGTACATTAAATCAATGTTTATGTTTTCAAAATATCTTTTGGATAATTTTATTTTTTCTATCATTTCATTTTTATTAATATTTCTATTTAATACTTTAGTATACTTTTCGTTAAAAGTTTGAATTCCAATACTAAGTCTATTTACTCTATTATTCTTTAGAAAAACAAGTAAGTTTTCCGTTATGTCATCATAGTTGCATTCAAAAGTAAATTCATAATCATTACTTAAATTAAAAATATTAATTATATCAAAAAGGAAATCTAAATTTTTTTTTGAAAGACAACTAGGCGTTCCACCCCCAATATATATTGTTTTTAAAACCTCATTTTTATAATTATAATTTATTTCTCTCCTTAATGCTTTTAAATATGATTTAACTACATCTTCATTATAATAGTTTTTACAAAAATCACAATATGAACATATATTTTTACAAAAAGGAATATGAATATAACAGCCCTTTACCATTATCATTTACCATCATAACTTTTATCTATGATATCTTGTTCATCACTATAGGATTGGTGACTATTTATAGCAGCTATTTGTTCTATTCTACACTTCTGATTATAATCTAAAATGTCAGAATGAAGCATTTCGTATGCTGTTGAATGAGGTATACCCAAATCTGCCTCAATTTGCCTATATGTTGCTAGAGTATTATCTACATAATTATATAATTTCATCACGTCTTCATCACTCCAATCAGACATCCTACTTCCTGTTTGGCCGCCTTTTTTCTTACCGGCTGCTGAGTTTTGCTCTTTTTTTGCTTTAATTTTTATATACAAATCTTTTTCATCTTCTTTGTCGCTTGTGCCTATTTTAGTAAAATAGTTATTTAAAGTCTTTTTAGACTTTATTCCGACATAATTGGCAGCTTGTTCTAATGTAACATCATTATTT
>CANQAS010000029.1 GCA_947589535.1 uncultured Bacilli bacterium
ATTACTTGTTCTTGCATACTTGGTGCTGCGTTCATTTGCGGCATTACTTGTTCTTGCATATTTGGTACTGATGAAATATCATTAAAATTTGGTGTCTCATATCCACTAAAATCATCATTTAAGTTATCAGTATTTAGTTCTTCTACCGAATTATCATTATCTAATGTATCTATACTATCCGTGGTTTCAGTTTCTTCGATTAAATTATCTTCTGAATTTAGTGTATTTTTTTCTTTTCCTATTTTAATTTTTCCTGTTTTAATTAATTTTAATAATGAAACTATAATAGCTGCTAAAATTATTACTGCCACTACGATTAATATAATCTTTAATTTTCCGTCAACAGAATAAGACGTTTCCACTACATAACTAGAATTCATAAATCTACCTCCCTATTTTTTTTAATTATATAATTTTTCGTAATAATTATCAACAAAAATGTATAAAATAACTTTATTTACAAAAAATAAAGTGAAAGGAAGCTTAATATGAATAACATTAGCATAAGAGAATTTATAATAGAAAATTTTAAAAATGATAATGAAAGTGAAATAAAAGAATCCATTGATGATACTGTAAAGGAAGGTTTAGAAGAAGCATTACCAGGTCTTGGTGTTTTTATGGAAATCATCTGGAAAAACTCATCAGAAGAATTAAAAAAAGAGCTTTTAGAAATTCTAAAAACTCATTTAAATTAATTATCTCTTAAAGTTGCTGGAACAGTTTCAGTAACTTTTTTTATTATTTCATTAAATTTTTCCATAACTTCATCTTCGGTTAAAGTTCTATCTTCTTGAGTAAATTTTAAAGAATATGCTATCTGTTTTTCATTTTCTTCTACTTTTTCACCAGTATAAACGTCAAATACATCTATTTCATTAAGCAATCTTCCTCCAGCTTTTTTAATTACCTTTTCAATTTCTAAAGAAGAAACTTCTTTATCTACTATAAATGCAACATCTTTTACTATTTCAGGATACTTATTAGCTTCTTTAAATTTAAGTGGTTTAACGTTTTTATTCATTTTATTCATTGATATTTCAATTAAGTAAATATCATCTTTACAAATACTTGGATGAATTCTTCCTATAACACCGATTTGATCATTATCAACAAATATTTTAGCGCTCATTCCTGGATGGAAATATTTATTGTCATCTAGTCTTTCATATGAATATCTATTATTTAAACCTACAAAATTAAGTAAGTTCTCCAAAACACCTTTAGCAACATAATAATCTACCTTAACATTATTATAAGACCATGAGTTAGAAACGTAGTTCCCACTCATTAATATTGCTATTTTTGTTTCTTGCTTATAATCGTCATAATATACGTTACTTATTTCGTATAAATTAATATCTTTTATATGTCTTTTTTTATTATATTCATAAGTATCTAAAAGTGATAGAAGAAGTGTTGTTCTTATAACTGATTTATCCATACTCATTGGATTTGGTAAAACTATTTGTTTTTTATCTTCATAGATAAATGAATCAGCCATTTTAGGAGATACTAAAGTATAATTTTTATCTTCGTTTAATCCAAGAGCCCTTAATCTTTTTGAAATCTGTTTTCTGTAACCAATACTTCCTTTATATTCTCCTTTTTTTTGTCTTTGTACTGGTAACGTACCAACTAAGTTATGATATCCATATAAACATCCAATTTCTTCTGCTATGTCATTTGCGGTTTGTTCAATATCCAATCGTCTTGGTGGGATTGTAACAGTAAAAACTTCATCTTTATCATTATATTCATATTTGAAATCTAACCTATTAAGTTCTGTTTTTACATCGGAATCTTTTATTTTTATTCCTAAAATATCATTAATTTCCTTACTAGTTACTTTAATTATTTTAGGAGTTTTATCAACGTTATCTATTGCGATGGTATCTTTTAAAACCTCACCATTAGCATACTTTTGTAATAAATAAGCAGCCCGATTTATAGCAGCATAAGTGTATTCATAATTTAGACCCTTACCATATCTTATGGATGCTTCGCTTCTTAAATCATGTCTTGCGGATGTTTTTCTTATGCTAATTCCATCAAATATAGCACTTTCAATTAATATGTTTTTAGTGTTTTCATCAACTTCGGTATTTTCACCACCCATAACACCCGCTAGACAAACTGGTTTATTACCATCGGTTATAACTATATCTTCACTTGTAAGCACTCTATCTTTACCGTCTAGTGTTTTTATTGGTTCATCATCTTTAGCAAGTCTTACTAAAATGTTATCTCCTAGTTTATCCTTATCAAAAAAATGAAGTGGTTGACCATATTCAAGCATTACGTAATTAGAAATATCAACTACGTTGTTAATAGGACGCATTCCCGCTGCGATTAAACGTCTTTTTATAAAATCAGGAGATTCTCCTATTTTTACGTTCTTTACCATACGAGCCGTATAAAGTGGGCACATATCAGTATCTACTTTTATCTTAAAGTAGTTATTAATACTATCGTTTACTTCTTTTATATTAACATCTGGTAATTTAACTTTTTTATTTAATATGGCTGCTATTATGTACGCAAAACCGATATGATAGTAACAATCGTTATTATGATGTTTATGAATGTCTAATTCTAAAATAGTATCATCTAAACCTAAATATTTTAATGGGTTTTCTCCTATTGGAGCATCACTATTTAGTTCCGTGATTCCCTTCGCGTAAGTTTCTTCTGTTTTTTCTTCTAAACCAAGTTCAAATAACGCACAAATCATTCCGTTTGATTCTACACCACGAATATTACTTTTCTTAATCTCAAAACAACCAGGTAAAATGGCCCCAGGCATGGCAACTATAACTTTTAAACCTTCTTTTACGTTAGAAGCTCCGCAAACTATTTGTAATTCTTCTTTTCCAGTATTTACCTTACAAACGTTTAAATGATCACTATTTGGGTGTTTTTCTACCTTCATTATTTGGCCAATAACTAAATTATTGATGTTATTTGATATAACTTTTTCTATATTAACACCGAACTTAGTTATTTTATCAGTTAATTCACTTATATTTTCATCAGCTATATCTACGTAATCTGCTGCCCAATTTAAACTTATCATTATTTATCCTCCTTTCTATCAAAAGGTTTATTTTGTCTTAAATCAGTTAAATAAAACGCCCTTAAGTCATTAATACCATATTTAAGCATAGCAACCCTTTCTAAACCAAAACCAAAGGCAAAACCATGCCATTTTTTAGGATCATAGCCACACATTTGTAAAACCTTTGGATTTACTACGCCAGCACCTGAAATGGTAATCCAACCAGTGTTTTTACAAATTGGGCAACCTTTTCCCTTGCATGAAAAACAAGAAATATCAGTTTCAACTGATGGTTCGGTAAACGGATAATAACTTGGTCTAAAGCGGGTTACACAGTCTTCACCAAATAAATGTTTAGCCGCAATGTCAAAGGTACCTTTTAAATCGGCTAAGGTTACGTTTTCATCAATTAATAATCCTTCTATTTGCATAAACTGATGAGAATGAGTTGCATCATCATCATCCCTTCTATAAGTTTTACCAGGGCACACCATCCTAATAGGTTTTTGACCCTTACCTTCTAACATAACTCTAGCTTGCACTGGAGACGTATGACTTCTAAGTAAAATTTTATCTCCTTCTAAATAAAAGGTATCTTGTGAATCCCTTGCTGGATGTCCTTTAGGTAAGTTAAGTAACTCGAAATTATACAAATCTTCTTCTATTTCTGGACCCTCAATTACATCATAACCCATTGACATAAACAAACTTTCCATATCCTCTACTACTTTTTCTAAAATATTTGGAGCTCCGCATTTAACAGAAGTTGCAGGAAGCGTTATGTCTATCTTTTCTTTTGATAATTTTTCATTTAATGCTTTTGTTTCAATTTCTTCTTTTTTACTATCCAAAGTATTAGTAACAAGGTTTCTTACCTCGTTAACAAGCATACCAAATTCTTTTTTTTGTTCATTCGGAATATCTTTCATCATCTTAGAAAGTTCTGTTACCTTACCTTGTTTTCCTAGATATTCAACTCTTATATCATTTAGCGTTTTCATATCTGTAATTCTTAAAATATCTTTTTCAAAAGTTTCCTTAATTATGTTTACTTTTTCATTCATAATTTTTTCCTCCCATACTTAAAAAAATCTATGATAACAAGGGCGAAAATATTTTCCGTGGTACCACCTTGATTCATAGATTTCTATGCACTTTATTTCTTGTAACGTAAGATATACGTGATAACTTTAGGTTATCCAGCTCCAAAGCGAATTCATAAGCTATTACTTATTAGCTTTCACCAACCGCTAACTCTCTTTAAGCTTTTTACTTACTACTACTCTTTTTCATTGCTTTTAAAACTAAAATTATTATATCATAATAATATTCTTTGTCAAATAAATCGTTGACTTAAAAAGAACATAAAAGTATAATAATATCTACGTTTATTGGTGGTGATTTAATGACAAAAATAATAGATCCCGAAAAAGATGCTTTTATTGCAAATGTATTATATCAAGAAGGAATAGAAGATTTTCACTTTAACTTAGAAGCATATTATAACATGCTAAAACCATCATTTAAATTAACTACTCAAGATAAAAAAAGATATTGTGCATTATATGGATGGTCTAATGAAGCAATATCTAAATATTATAATTATAAAGATTTAACAAATAAAAGTGCGCTTTGTGTGACTTCTTCAGGAGCACATTCAATTCATGCATCACTTGCTGGTGCAATAAAAATTGATAGTTTTGACATTAATCCGCTTGCAAAATGGTATTCAGCCTTGCAAATTGCTTTAATAAAAACTTATGATATAAAGTCATATATGAACCAATTTGATTCATATGAAATTATAAAAGATATCTCTTCTTATAAATTATTATGCATTAAAAATAATATTGATTTATCAGAATTATCTAATCATTTAACTGATGATGAAACAAAATTTTGGCAACTATTACTCAAAAATAAATTTAAAAAAACAATTAATTTATTTAGAACTGAGGGATATCTACTTCCTATTGAGGAAAATTATGCCTATCTTAGTGAAGACTTGTTTAATAAAGCAAAAGAAAAATTAAATAAAACAATAATTAATTACTTTGACTTGGATATAACAAATCCTAAAGAAAGACAAGTTTTATCCTCATATGCTGCAGTATTTTTATCAAATATTGCAGAATATTATGTAGATGATAAACTTTTATCTTATAAAGATATACTACAGGCTTGTGGTAATCTATTAAATGACGAAGGAATATTATATAGTTATAATTGTATTTATAATCCTATTAAGATTAACGTACCAGGGTTAAAGCATGAAGATACCATTTTATGCACATATGACTTACCTTATATTGGAAACTTAACTGGTGTAAATGTATACAAAAAAGAAAGATAATTAAATCTTTCTTTTTACTTTGAATACTTCATATCAAAGAATATTGTATCTAATTCATATATATTTTTTTCTAATTGTTCTTCTGTTTGACTATCCATACTTAATGGAGAATATTTATCATTCAAAATTTTTTTCTTAAACTCAGTTATTTCATTTTTTGCGTCATCTATTGATTTACCATCTTTGAGTACATCTTTTATCTCTCTTATATAAATATTTTTTAAAAGTCCCATTTTTGCTTTAGCAGAAGCATTATTTAAAAATGCCGTTTTATTACAACCCGATGGTATATTACCATGACCACAAGCTAAATCCAAAAATTTTAATGTTAATAGTACTTCTTCATCAGGTATCTCAGGCTCAAAAGCATCTATTATAGATTTTATATTTGACTCTAAGTAAAATTCACTAAGCTCCTCATAAGTTTTACCTGTTGCTGCTGCTAACATTTCTACTTTATAACCATCATCCTTATAATTATCGAAATTAGTGTTTCCATAATCCATTATAGAATCTTCAGTAAAACGTTGTGTGAAAATATCAAACAATAAATTATTATTTTGATTTTCTAACGCTTGAAATGTTGTATAAAGTATATTATATGTTAATAAATTTTTATCTATTGAATATAAATAATCTATTTCAATATGATTTTGATTTGGATAATAATTAGCCATATAAGTCTTATCAGAAGAAGCATCATCAATTGTTATAGTGTCTATATTTTTTAAAGGAGTTTTAGAATTATAATTTGGAGCTTTATTTTTTATATAGTCTAAACATCCCTGAACTTCTTTAGTAAAAGCTTTTGTTATCTCCTCTACGTTAGTAGTTATTTTTATTCCACTTGCTTTTGAATTAGATATTATTTTTTCATATAATTTATCACTGTCTATAACTCCATTCTTATACCAATCATATGATACTTCTTCACTAGTTTCTGCTTCATCAGTTTTATTTAAGGCATTTAACTCATCTGAAACCGAATTAACAGTGTCATAGTTTTGAAAATATGTATCAGTCGGTTGAAACTCAACCGCTAATATTTGATCAATCAAATTCTTTAGCTCTGTTTCATCAGTAATGTTATTAAAGTCAGTAGTAGATTCCTCAACAAAACTATCATTGTTACTTATATCTGGTGCGGTTGTAACTATACTTGTAGGCTCCTTTTCATTATGATTATCAATTAATTTACTTACACCATAAACTGTTCCTATAATACCTGATATCACTATTGCAATTGCTGGAATTTTAATAAGTACATAATTTTTACCTGCTGTTCTTCTATTAGCCATTTTCATCACTCCATATTTAAATGTTTTACTCTGTTATAATGATAACATATTAATTTATGAAGGTCAAAATTATATTTTAACAATTGTAAAATAAAATAAAGGTGTTTATGTCCTTTATTTTACTTCCTTTATTAAACCGATATTACCTAATAAATCTACGGGTCTTATATATTTATATTCTATATTTTCTTTTAATAAGGTAACTTCTTTTCCAGAAACGTTTTCATCATCCCAATTTACACCATCATTAGAGTATTGAATAGCTGATAAACCAACGTTATCAGTTGCCTTAATTACTAACTTACCATCTAATTGTTTTATTGTTAACTTAGGCTTTTCTTTATCTATTTTTACTACTGTTTTATATCCATAACTTCTATATCCTTTGATATTTTGCACCCTTATATAAATAGTTTTATCAATATCTTCCTTAAATATAATTTTATAGTTTATTTTTCTACTATTCAAATTATCATTAACTACGATCCAATTTTTAAAATCATACGTATATTCTATCTTTTTAATATTATAAATACTTGTTGCATTAACGGTTAAAACAACATCATTATTAACCATTTTTTCACCACTTGAATTTATAACGTAATTAATTACAGGTAAATCACCTTGGCTATGATTTTTATTATTTACTGAAGATAACATTAATAAACTACCCTGAATTTTATCAGTAATTCCAAAAGAAAATATTAAATAACTAGTAGCAATAACTAAAAATATAATAATTAATGACATTAATGTAAGTTTTATTTTCTTATTCATATTTCTATCTCCTAGTCTATATACATTATACAAGTTATTAATGAAAAAAACAATAACCAAAAGTTATTGCTTAAATACTCATTAATTCTGTTTCTTTTTTCTTAAAACGTTCATCAACGTCTTTATTATATTTTGAAATTAAATCTTGAACCTCATCTTGCGCTCTTTTTTGTTCATCTTCAGGAACTTCTAATTTTTTAATTGAATTATTAGCATCTTGTCTTATGTTTCTAAGTGCTATCTTAGCTTCTTCAGTAATTGTTTTAGCATCCTTTACGTACTCACGTCTTCTTTCCTCAGTAAGTTCCGGAATAACAAGCATTACCGTTTCACCATTGTTATTAGGAGTAAGACCTATGTTAGCTTCAAATATAGCTTTTTCAATAGCTCCTATAGAATTTCTATCAAATGGCTTAATAACCAACTTTCTTGCTTCTGGAACTGATATTGTTGCTAACTGTATTAATGGTGTTGGAGTACCATAATACTCCACTTCTACCTTATCTAATATTCTTGGATTAGCACGACCCGCTCTTACGTTTAAGAATTTAGTTTCCATAACTTCTATAGCCTTAGTCATTTTATCTTCGGCTTCTAATAAAATTTCATCTATCATTATATCCCTCTTTCACATAAATATTATATAATAAAAAAAGACTTTATTACAAGTCTTTTTAATAATTAATACCGCCCCATTCTACCGCTGTAAAGCCCTTTCTTTCAAACTTAATTAATTTTTGTTTCTTAATGTCAACCTTATTATTTACCTTCTTAATATGGATAGCTAATCTTAATAAGGAATCAGGTGCTGGGTTAATGTTTATTCTGTTAAAACTTTGTCTTGAATTAGTGAATTCAAAATATACTAAACTTTTTTCATTTTTTTCTAAAATAGGTAACCAATACATTATAAATTCATTTTTTTCTTTATAATTAAGACCTATGTAATCTAATTTTTCTTCCAGAAACGTTATTGCATTTTCTTTCGTTACGTAAAAACCCGTATCAAATGATATCCTTTTATAAGTTTTTTCATCCCAATATAACGCATAATACTTATTACCTTTTAAATCAGTTAAATCACCATTTTTATCAGCATAAAAAGTCCAATTATTATCATATTTTGGGTAAGTTGTATCTAATAATTCCTTGTTTTCAAAACTTATGTTTATTTTAGTATTATTATTTGTAGGATATAAATATAGTACTGGTTTAGCATATCCGCCTATTTCGGTAAGCTCTATTCTACCTGTTTTTTTATTTGTAGGTTCATAATAATATTCAATACCTCTTCCTAACGTACCAATTTCTATATTTTCATCTTCAACAACGATGTATAATCCTTCTTTGTTACTAGTTTTATACCACCCTGATAAAAGCGTGTGAATATAGTGTTTATCAGTTATTTTCGTAAATTTAGCTAATTCTTTACCTCTGTTGTTAACCACTTTTAAATAATCATCAGTATCCACAACCGCAACATATTGATATCCTATTGCAACGATTGATTTATATTCTCTGCTTTCTCTTACCAAGGCCCCATCTTTGTTATATTCACTAAAAGTATTATCAGATGATTTAACTAAAATATTACCATTATCTAAAACACTATATTGAGAGTACATATTATCTAATATCTTACTAAAATCTTCTCTACATATCTCTGATTTATTTTCTTCAAAACCATAATTTTTTAAGTAATATACGTACTTCCCATTTCCAATTGCCTCTATATGATAAAAATTATTATCATCAGGCCCAATAGTATTATCAAAAGTTAACTTTACCTCACCAGTATCAAAATCTAATAAGTACTGATTCAAATCATCACAAGCAATAATATTTCCATCTATTAATTCGGGAGATTCATTATAATAATTTCCATTATATGTAAAATCAGTTACTAATCGCTTTTTATCTAAATTATATATCGCAACTTTATCTTCAAAATTTACTAATGCATAACCATATAATTTATCTTCGTAGTATAGTAAATTTACGTCTTTAATATCTGATGCATCAACTTCAATATCTTTATACTTATTTTTTACATAATCATATATGATATAATTTCCATCTTTAATTATTGCATAGTTTAAAAATTCATAAACAATATTTCCTTTGCAATCTGAATTTTCACACTTATACGTATATTTCTTTTTATATTTAGTCTCATCATATAACCAATCATTATATTCTAATTTGGTATCTATAAATAAAGATTTACTTTCAATATCTTGATATATACCTATTTCTCCAGCAGTACCATTAGGAGTTCTCCAATCTATATCAGTAATTGAATCTAAGTTTTCATTTGTTATTATATCGTTATCATCGGAAGCTCCTAATTCATTAAGAAAATGTCCTATACCAAAAGCGAAAAATATAATTAACACAACTAGTACTATTTTAAATATTTTTTTAGTTTTAATAGTCTTATCTGAAGGTCTACCAGCGCCATTGTTAAATAATTCCATACTTTATCCCTTTCTATTACTACATAAACATAATATCATATAAATTTTTATTATTACAAGCATATTTTAATTCTTTGTAAAATAAAAGAAGCTACTGGGTACTTACCGTTGTAGTTTCTTGTTTTATAAACATTTTATCAATTAAACTAGAAAAGTTATTCTTTAAGTTTTCTTTTTGTTCATCAGTAATAATTTCTTCTTGATCAGCTGATATAACACCGATATAAACTCCTACAATATTTCCATTATTTACAAATATAATAGTAGGTGCTGTTAATCTTTTGGAACCTTCTTCATCAGTTTTAATATAATCATTTAATATATCAACTAATTTTTTATATTCTTCGGTATTATTAGATCTTATTTCTTTAAAATTATAATATAAAATACTTTTTATATTTTTCTTTTTTGCCACATCATTTAATATTGGTGTAATTTCTTGACATAAAGCACATGTTGGAAATCCCATATATATTATTCCCGTTTCTTCTTCTAATACATCAATTACGTTACCATATGTAGCATACTCATATATATTATCTTTAGATACTTCTTTATACTCTTCATTAAATTTAATTCCATCAGTTTTTATATCATCTTCTACTTTAGTTACCTTAACCGATGAACACCCAGTTAAAACTAACAAAAAAGTTAGTATTACTGCAACTAACTTTTTCATATTTATTCACCATTCATTTGTGCAGCTACTTCTTCAGCAAAATTTTCTTGACGTTTTTCAAGACCTTCACCAACTTCATATCTAATAACGTCTACGATCTTACCACCGTTATTACTTACAAACTTACCAACAGTAACTGAGTTATCCTTAACAAATTCTTGTTCTTCTAAACAAATTTCTTTATAGTATTTATTAATTCTTCCCAATACCATCTTTTCAGCGATATTAGCTGGTTTTCCTTCAGCAATAGCTTGTTCAGTTAAGATTTTCTTTTCTTTTTCTACTTGTTCAACAGGAACTTGTTCTTTAGTTACATATTCTGGGCGCATTGCAGCAGCATGCATAGAAACATCTTTTGCAACATCTTCAGATGCACCTTCAACTAAAGTTAAAACAGAAATCTTACCACCCATATGGATGTATGATCCAAAATTTTCATTATCTTTCTTTTCTAATAAAGCAAATCTTCTAAAAGAAATCTTTTCTCCGATTGTTGCAGTCATATTTGTAACATAATCAGATAAAGTACCTTCTTCGCATGATAATGCTAATGCTTCTTCATTTGTTTTAGCACTACTATTTAAAATAGTTTTAGCAACATCAGACATAAATTTTTGGAACTTTTCGTTCTTAGCAACAAAATCAGTTTCACAGTTGATTTCTAATATAACTGCCTTATTGCCTTCTATCATAACAGTAGATAAACCTTCAGCAGCGATTCTTCCTGCCTTTTTAGCAGCCTTTGCAATACCTTTTTCTCTTAGCCATTCTGTAGCTTTTTTAATGTCATTACCATTTTCTTCTAGAGCTTTTTTACAATCCATCATACCTGCTCCAGAAATATCTCTTAGTTCTCTAATTAAACTTGCATTCATAACCTTATTCTCCTTTTTATGATTAAAGATGATTTTCATAAATCATCTTTATTTCTATTATTTTGTTAAAGCTTTAACTAATTCATCTTTCTTAAGTTTTGAATATCCAGATATTTTAGCTTCCTTAGCCATTTCTTTTAATTCAGCAACCGTTTTCTTAGATAAGTCTTCTTTTTCAGTTTCTTCTTTCTTAACGGTTTCTTTTTTCTCTACAACTGGAGATGTTTCTTCTACTTTTTTAACTTTCTTTTCAGCTGCTTTTTTAACATCTTTAACATCTTCTTTAGCTTGTTTACTATCTGTTTTAGCTTTATCTTCTTCAGTTACATATTCTTCAACTGGTTTTCCTTTTGCTTCACATATAGCATTATTTAAAACACCAAGTACGATTTTAACTGAGCGAATAGCATCATCATTACCTGGAATAACGTAATCTACTAAATCTGGATCACAGTTAGTATCTACGATACCAAATACTGGAATGTTCAACTTATGCGCTTCGTTTATAGCGTTGATTTCTTTCTTAGGATCAACGATAATCATAGCTTGTGGTAATTTTTTCATTTCTCTAAGTCCGCAGAAATATGAGTTTAATTTTTCATATTCTTTACGAATCTTAACTACTTCTTTTTTAGGTAACTTATCAAAAGTACCATCTTTTTCCATTTTTTCAATTTGGTCTAAACGGTTAATTCTTCTTCTAATTGTTCTAAAGTTAGTAAGAGTTCCTCCTAACCAACGTTTAGATACATAATAACTTTCTGATCTCTTAGCTTCTTCTTCAGATACCTCTTGAGCTTGTTTTTTAGTACCTACGAAGATAACCTTTCCACCGTTTTCAACGATTTCTTTTAAAGCAACGTATGCTTCTTCGATTTTCTTTACTGTTTTTTGTAAATCGATAATATAAATATCATCTCTTGCAGTAAAAATGTATTCTTTCATCTTTGGATTCCATCTTTTTGTTTGATGTCCAAAGTGTACACCTGCTTCTAGCAAGTAACTCATTGATACAACTGGCATTTTCTTTTTCCTCCTTCGTTTTAACCTCCAAGTTCTTCATCTTTATAAACTCATCCTCTTCGGACACTCGAGATATAAATCCAAACTTGTGCGTATTTCTTTTCTTTCTTAGAAAAGCCAAATTTATTATAACACATAAATATTATATGTTACAAGTCGTTTTTAAATTAGATTATAAAATCATAGGAGAAATTCCCATTTGCTTTAACTCTGATGATGTATAAAATGGTTTATTAGAAATAATTTTAAACCTATCATAATTAATTTCCTCAGCGCTTGTTAATTCTTCACAATTATTCTTTTTCTCTTTAAGCATATGAACTTTATATGGAATTATTTCTGTAATATAATCAAATAATTCCTTTCCAGTAAATTCTTTTAATAATAGTTCCAAAACATTTTGGTGTTTCAACCATTCGGAAGTAAAATAAGAATCATCAAAAGTTTTAGGGCAAGGACCTCCAACTTTAACAGGTTTAACACATAGTCCACAAGTTGGTCTATCTTTTTCTTCATATTGACATCCATCTTCACCTAACTTTTTGCATGTTCCACCACTAGTAAATAAATCAACTATTTCGCAATCTATATTTCTTGCTCTTAAAAAAAGCACAAGAGTCCATACGTCTTTATAAAAACCAGTAACTGGAAATGCATCTATAGAAATATCCCCTTTAAGGAGTTCCTTTTTTAATTTAGAAAACTTTAAATTTTTAAAATCACTAGGCATGTACATGCACCCTGATACCTTACAACATTCACCTTTACATTCAGCACACATTTCTTTATCAACATAAACTTTTATTTTTTCTGACATAAAAATACCCCTAAACTCAAAAAATATTATGATTATTATACTTATGATACTTAAAAAGTCAAGAAATCAATCTTGAC
>CANQAS010000030.1 GCA_947589535.1 uncultured Bacilli bacterium
TAAGAAATCTTCAAACGATTCCTTATATTTTCTTGAATATCTTTATTTTTTGTTTACTTCGGCTGTGAATTGTAACATTTTTTTTGAAAAATTTACACTTTCCCGTTTCATTTCGTTCGTTAATGTAGTAAAATAATTCATGTAGAACACCTCCATTAATTTGTTTTTGATAAATTATTTATGTTATTTTTTATATTTTAACAAATTATGAAGGGTTTTACACCTATTTTTAGCAAAAAAGTTAGAATAAATTATCGAACATTTATTCTAACTTTTTCTTTTCTTCTATTTTTTTACGGAAACTCAAATATAATTACATCGCCATCTCTCATGGTTTTATAATTAATTTTCTTTTTGTTAAATAACTCTACTACCTTATCAATTATGGCACTTTCCGGATGCTCAGACTTATAATGAGGAACCGGTATAAAGTCTAATATCTCTAAGCCATCATATAAAACCGGTTCATCATTATAGGGATTTATTGGCTTATCAACTAAATTTAAACCAGCAAGGGTTGGCGATAATACACATATTCCCGCACTATAACCAGCATATAAATATTCATCTTTATGAACTAACTCTTTTAAATAATTATCAAAACCACTGTACTTCATAGCCAATCTTAAAGTATAAACATTGCCACCAATAACATAAAAAGCTTTATACGGTTTTAAATCTTCTCTTAATTTAGTTTCATTATGAAAATAATTTCTTAAATCAAATCTTATAACTTCAAAACCTAATTCTTGTAAATCTATAATATTTTCTTTGATCTTTTTTTCTTTTTCTAAACTATCTGGAAGCCAATCTCTTGCATTAGATATGAAAACAATCTTTTTATCATGTTCTTGTAACCATTTTTTAAAAAAATCCTTTTTATTTCCTAGTTTATATGAAGACAAATATAATTTCATCGCCATCACCTTTCAATCTTATTATTTGTTTAATCATTATTTATAATAACTTTTTGAACACTGGATAAAACTTCATCTTTTAAATCCTTTATGTTAAAACATTCTATAAATTTTAAATATTTTTTTATTTTTCTTCTAACAACCATTCTATTATATTTTTATGAATAATTCCATCCCTAGATTGATTAATCTTATCCATTGATATAACATATTTGGGATAATTGTCATCAATATTATGATAGGCATTAAATTCTCTATCAATAATACTGTCATCTAATAGCATATAACAAACTTGATAATACTCTTTCTTATCGTCTTTAAGAGCTATAAAATCTATTTCCCCATTATTTAGGGAACCAATTTTAACATTATAACCTCGACAGATTAATTCATTATAAACTATATTTTCTATGTATGCTCCGATTTGTTCTTTTTTAGATACATTCATTATTCTTCCTAAACCTAAATCAGTTAAATAATACTTATATTTTCCATTTAAAATCCTTTTACCTCTTACATCATATCTATCAACTTTACTGATTAATAAAGCTTTATTCATATATTCTAAATAATTATATAATGTATTTTTAGTAACACTTCTATTTTCTGATTCAAAATATTTTGCTAAATTATCAGCGGAAAAAGTTTGAGATGGTGTAGACAATATATATTCTAAAACTCTATTAAATAAATCAATATCTTTAATTTTAAATCTTTCTATAATATCTTTCACAACAATAGAGTTGTATACATCCGTTAAATAAGTTCTTACTTGTTCTTCATTATTAAATATAAATCTTTGGGGCATCCCACCCCAACGCATATAGTCTTCAAAATCAGCTTCTAATTCATATTTATTCTTATTTTCATATCCTTTAAGTAAACAAACTTCTTTAAATGAAAAAGGAAATATTTTAAAACTTACATATCGACCAGCTATATGAGTAGCAAGTTCACCAGATAATAAATCACTATTAGAACCAGTAATAAAGATTGATATATTTTCTTTATAATCAGATTTAAATGAATTAATTGCTAATTCCCACTTCTCAACATTTTGAATTTCATCAAAAAATAAATAATATTTTTTATTATTCAGTATTTTTTCTTTTATGTATTTATATAAATCATCATCATTTTTTATAAAAGAATATTCCTTTGATTCAAAATTAATATATATTATATTTTTATCTTTTATTCCCTTGGCTTTAATTTCATCAATTATTTGCGTTAATATAACTGATTTCCCTGAACGTCTAATTCCAGTAATAACTTTTATCAAATCAACATCATAAAATGGTCTAATTTTCGATAAATAATAATCTCTAATAATCATTAAATTCACCTCGTATAAGCATTATATAATATTTTTTTCTGGTTGTCAATTTTGTATTACATAAAATACTTTTTTAATTGTTTTGTTAATTTAGTATTTTATAAAATGTTTTTAAACTATGACATTTATCTTATATAATTTAAGCATTATCTATGCTGTTTATCAACAAATATCGGTTTAGTTTTATCATCTAATTCAAAATCATTATTATTTATTCTTATATAAACACTTCCTATTTTTGCTTTTAAATAAGGAATAATATCTTTATCGTAATTACAAATTGTATTGATAGCAAATATATGATGATTATTAGGATTATTCATATATTCATTATCCTCGTTTCCTGCCATAAATCTCCATCCACTATCTGGTTTTCCGTAATCAGGTATTTCTCGATACATATAGCCAACTTTATAACCATCTTTAGTAATCTTATCTGATACTATGCATCCATCTTTATTAGGTTCATCCCAATCAATTAGTTTTTCTATCTTTATTTTTATAAAATCATTTTTTTATTTTTAAATAATCCCATCATTTACCTCCAATTATGATATTTACACTGCATTATTTTATCTATTCAATAATTTATTTTCTTTTTATAAAAATCACCAAATAATGCCATTTGATTTAATATTTTACTTAATTCGAGTCCTAATTCAGTCATCCCATATTCAACCTTAGGCGGATTTGTTTTATAATCTTTTCGATAAATAATACCATCTCGCTCAAGTTGTCTTAAATTATCAGTTAAAACTTTTTGGGATATTCCCTCAAGGGATTTTTGTAATTCATTAAATCTCCATACTCTTTCTAATAAGTTTCTAATTATTAATATTTTCCATTTATCACCGATTAAACTAACCGTTGTTGCCACAGGACATTCAGGCAATTCTCTTTTTTTCTTCATTTCATACCTCACTTGTGTCAAATTATAACATACCTAAATATAATATGGAACATAGTTACTTTAAAGTGCGTACTATTTTTTAACTGTATAATATGCTTAAATATAAATGAAGGAGGATTGAAAAATGGCATATTACAAAAAGCTAAGTATCGAAAATGCCCCAAGAGTGGAATTGCATGATAAATTAGATTTAACAGGAGCCGAAATTAGTTATAATATTTTACCTGCTGGACAAGGAGTACCTTTCGTCCATTCTCATAAAAAAAATGAAGAAATTTATTTCATCGTTAATGGGTCAGGTAAAGTTATCATTGATAATGAAGAAGTTAGTTTAACTGCTGGAGATTTTATTAAGATTTCCCCCAAAGCAAAAAGACAATTTTTCGCTTCTGATGACTCAGATATTACTTATATTTGTATCCAAGTAAAAGAAAATTCACTTGATGGATTTACACAAGATGATGCAATTATAGACTAAAACTTCTAAACTACGCTTTAGAAGTTTTAGTTTGCCCATGTATATTTCCTTTTAGCATTTCCAAATAAATTGAAAGTTTCTCGAGCATTACATCTCTAGGTGAATATTTATCAAGGGTTAAAATATTACTTAATATATTTGTTGAAAAACCACTAATCATTGCTACGTCATCTTCAAACTTAGTTGTTGGTACTCCATTTGTTGAGCCGGCAACATTCCAAAAGATGATTGTCGGAAGAGTATATCCGGCATTAGCAAATACTTTTTTCCAACCAGCAAAATTTGTTCCGGTTGTTGAATATACTCCACTGTCAAATTCCATATCAGAAATTATTAAGATTTGTTCTGGCAAATCCTTTTGCTTAAGGTTATTTTCCTGAGCTGTTTTTAAAATTAATTCAAAAACTTTATCTATATCTGTATTCCAAGCATTTATTTGTTGCATATTTTGAACTTTTTCTAATAATGAATTTCCTCTTACTTGTTGTAATGTTGGTTTTTCTGAGAAAGTTATAAAATGGTTTTTAAAAAATCCGTCATTTCTTTCCGCAATGTACAAGGCAAGTCCAACAGATGTGCAATAAGGTATCGCTCCATATGATAGCATTGAACCTGATGTATCGGCTACTACAAGAAGATTTTTTACTTTTGAATCAATAATTTCCCTTTGATTTTTCCACATTAAATCATATAATTGGCTATCACAATCTTGGGCAAATATAATTTTTTTAATTATTTCATACGAAAATAAACCAGTTGTATTAATTTTCTTTTTACCTTTTGCCACTAAATCTTTATATTGTTCAAATTTTTCCGGCATATTCCTAATGTATGATTCATTATATTTAATCATTGCCTTTGAAGGAATATTGGCAAAATCTATATTATCATAATCTCTATTAGTCAAATTTTTTTCAACTAAATTAAACTTGTTTCGAAGATTAGATAAAGTTTTTCTATATTCTTTTTCAGACATATTTAAAACTTTCATTAACTTTTTAGCTAATGAACTATTTATTCCATGAGTTCTATGTGAGGGCAACCACTTAGCTAGTAAAGATGGAGAATCAGTTTTCTTGTCTAATTCAAGTTGTTGTTTTATTAAATTTATTGTTTCTTTTTCTATGGGTGTATCCAATCCTACAAGCACATAATCATATCTACCTAATTCACTAATAAATGGTAATATTTTTAAGGCATGTTCAGGATAATTTTGACATAATGAACCATAGATTATTTTAAACAATCTTCTTTCACCTTTACCATTTCTGATATCAAGAAGATACAATAAATTAGCCAAAGCTAAATTAGTATCCTCATTTAATGCATTATTAAATAATTTAATAACTTGTTTTTCGGTGCTAAATCTTGTAAGCATAGTAAAAACATCTAAATTGCTATCATAGGTTGTAGCATAATATAAAGAACCTTTCGTATTTTTTGTAGTACTGTTTATTTTCATTCCATCTAATAAATTCATAAGTACACTCCCATTTTAATTATTCAAAAGGAACAAGCCACAAGATAAATACTTATAATAAATTAGATAATTCTTTTTTCATTTACTTTATTTGCTGTAAGTGGCTTTATTAACTAGACTCAATTTCTCTGTAATTCAGTGAATTATTCAATAATTATTATTTGGCTTGATGAGTCTTTTTCCTTTTGTGCACTCATTATAAATCATGTAAAAAGCAAAAAGGTCGCAAAAAAAGCGACAAAAAAATACTGTTACAAAACAGCATTCACGTAAGTATAGAGATAATCATTTACAATATTAATATCATAAATACCATTATCCAAACAGTATGTAATAATTAAATCAAACTTACTTTTACTTAAGGAATAACCAGCACTATTTAACAATTTGTTGAAATTGTCCTTACTTAAACCTAAAGCAAAGCATAATTTGATAATTACATTTCTTCTTGGAATATAATCACTATTACATCTGATTTTAGAAAATAACTTTCTATCTATATCTACCTTTTTGTAAACCTCAGAATCCTTAACACCCTTTTCATCAATAAAAGAGAAAAGAATTTCCTTAAAACTCTTTGATTCACTGTGATTTAAATAGTCCTTACAACTTTCTTTCATATGAATCCTCCTAATAATTAATACTTTTTTACACAGTTTTTTACTATGTTCTTAATCATAAGATTTTAATAACTTACAATTATTCATATAGGATTTTCATTTTTCATATAAAATATTTAAATCACAGAGTTGATTTTCTCAACTCGCTATAAATATAGCACATTTATCATATTTTTTCAAATTATTTATTTTTCATTCAAATGTTATTTATTTTTCATTCAAATGTTACAGTATATCTTTTTTTTCTTTATATTTCATTCATCCATCTATAACTTTTTAATAAAAAAGACTTCAATTATGAAATCTTATAGTTCATTTGATTTTTTATGTTATTTATTGTTCAACCAACTTATTTTCATTAACCTGCTTTTGTAATAATTCTAAATCTTTAAGACTTTTATTATCTTTTAATGCTTCCATTTGCCTTTTAGCTGAATCATTTAATCTAATAAGCCTTTCTCTTTGAGGGACTTTCTCTTCAATTAATTCGGCATTTGTATTTTGTAAATTATTTAATATTACTAAATGAAGCAAATCAGTATAATCTCTTATATTTCCCTTTTCAGCAAGTATTGGATTATTTTCTCGCCATTCTTTAGCTGTCATTCCAAATAATGCAACGTTTAATACATCAGCTTCTTCGGCATACACAAATTGTTTTTGCTTTTCAGTTAAATTTGGAACTATGCATTTTTTAATCGCATCCGTATGAACTACATAATTAACTTTTGCTAAAAGTCTAGTAGCACTCCATTCAACTTTATATTTGTATGCTTCATTAGTTTTTAATCTTTCAAATTCAGTTATTAAATATAATTTAAATTCGGGTGATAACCAACTAGCAAATTCAAAAGCTATATCTGGATGAGCAAAAGTACCACTATTATATCTTCCTTGTTTTGAAATTACACCAATAGCTTTTGTTGCGGTAATCCATTTTTTGGGAGTCATTACAAAGGCATTTGTCCCTGACTCATTTTTAAACCCATCGAATTCGATGGAATTAAAATTTGGATTATTCAAATATTCCCAAGTTCCTAAAAAAAGAACCGTATTTGTATTTCTCATCCAGTTTTGAATTATATAGTCCGTTCTTTCTTTGTCTTTATATCGTGCTAAGTCTGTTAACGAAATATAATTAACATTGCCTACTCGTAATATCCCAACTTTATTTTCTTTAACAATTATTTCTGTTGTTACTATATCTTTTTTCATTTTACCCCCCTTATCAATTTAAGTTATTTTTTAATAATTTATTTTTATTTTATTTTGTTTCATTAATTTTTATGGCGACTATTCATGATAATTCTTGAATCCTATTTATTGGTTTATTTTCACAATATTTATTGGTTTCAGCATTATCAGATTTTACATATATCACTTTTACGTTACTTTTCGCAACAATTTTTATATTCCGTTTACTAATACAATGATGCATTTTGTTAATTGGTAGAAATATATCCTTTCTACACATATTCATTATATACTAAACTGGCAAAAGAACGCCAAATTAAGAAATATAACTTTTTTTTCACTCTCATATTTTATCACATAAATTGTAAATTGTTATTTAATTTTTATTTAATTTTTTTATAATCTTAATTGGAATAGTAAATACAACTTTATAAAAACGGTTGTATTTACTATTCCAAAATAAGTTGTATTAAGTTTTCCAATATGAGATAAAAAGTTAAACATTTTAATAAGGCATAAAAATTGCATTTACTTTTCCAAATTTAAAAGTTCTTTGATTCTAGAAAGAATGCCTAACCGGCGAGGTTGTTATTTAACCCTTCTCGGCTTCTTTGCTTACTTTCTTTTCCGTAAAAGAAAGTAAGGACCGTCTGGCAAGACATTATTTATTTTATATGTTAGAATATCATCTCATTCGAGGTGGTTTTTATGTGCTTATAAAAAGAATACTATTTAATTTATCAAAAATAGTATTCTTATACCTAAGTCTATCTAATTAAAATAGACAATATAATTGTATCATATTCCTTTTTAATTAGATAGATATAAATTTTTTAATAGTTTAAGGAGGGTTTATTTTATATGAATAACTATTATGAATTTAGTAATTTATCTAACGATAAAGAATCTTTTGAGTATTTTAATTCTTTATCTACTAATACTTTAAATACTTATTTAAATGATACTTTTATTTATATTGAATCTTACTTAGATCAATTTTCTTATGTTTTTAAAAATATTTTTAATGGTAAAGATTATGATGAATTTTATTATACTTGTTTATCTTTAATTGAAGAATTAAATGATATTAAAATTATTCTTAATATCTTAAAGGATCGGGATAAAAATGACTAAAAAGCATTATTCTTATTCTGATCGACTTGCTATTGAAAATATGCTTAATGATGGTCATACTATCAAAGAAATTGAAAAAGACATTAAAAGAGATTCAAGCAATATCATTAGAGAAATAAATAAACATATTACTTTTGTTTATCCTGGAGTATATAATAATCAGCATCCTTGTCTTAAAGCAAAAACTTGTAATGTTAGAAGTTTTGAATGTTATAAAAATTGTAAAAATATAGAAATTAAGTTATGTTCCAAACTTGTTAAATCTCCCCATGTTTGCAATGGTTGTACAACTAAAAATGGTTGTAGATTTGTTAAAAAATACTATAAAGCTAGAGAAGCTCATGATGAATATAAGTTAAGAGTATCAGAATGTAGAATTGGTTTACATTATTCTGATCAAGAACAAATAATTTTAAATGAAAGATTATGTCCTTTAATTATTAAAAGTAAGTCTGTTTATCATGCAATTATAGCTATTAATAAAGAATTTGATATGAATTTTAATAAATGGACTATTTATTGGCAAATTAAGAAAAACTATTTGCCTATTAAATCTTCTGACTTACCTAGATCTAGAAGGAAGAAAAAAGAAAAAGTTGATACAAGTTATAAAAGAGATATTAAGGATCATACATATGAAGATTATCAAAATTATAAACTTTTGAATAATAATGCTATTGAAATGCAAATGGATACTGTGGAAGGCATTAAAGAAAATAACGCTCCAGTTTTACTAACCTTAGAAATTGTTGATATTAATTTTTTATTTATCTTTAAAATTGATAGTCAAACCAAAGAAGAAGTTATTAAAAAATTAAATAGTTTTAAAGATTTAATTGGTCAAGATATTTTCGATAAACTTACAGAAATATTACTAACTGATAATGGAAAAGAGTTTTATATTGGTGAAGAAATACTGGTTCTTTCTTCTAATATCCATTTATTTTATTGTCATCCTTATTCCAGTTTTGAAAAAGGATCTATTGAAAACAATCATGAGTTAATTAGAAGAATTATTCCTAAAGGCGTTTCTTTAAAGCCTTATACACAAAATGACTTTAATTTGATTTGTTCTCATGTTAATAGTTTAATTAGAGAAAAATTAAATGAAAGATGTCCTTTTGATCTAATTGATCAATATATTCCTTTAGATAAAATTAAAGAATTAGGTTTATGTAAAATTAATCCTTTAGATGTTTCTTTAATACCTGAACTTCTTGGTGATAAAAATATCAATAATATTAAAAAATATTTAGATAATAATGACATCAAAAAATCTAATATTTCTTTCCTTAAAAACGACTAATTTAAAGTTGTATTTACTTTTCCAAATTTTCATATTATTAAAAAAATTGGTATTACTGAATGTACCAATTTTTTATTGTATTTACTTTTCCATTTTATTTTCTTACTTTGCTAGTTGCATTTACTTTTCCAATTCACCAATTTTTTTATAAGTTCTCTTTTTCTTTCACTAACAGAAATATTATGAGAACGATTATATATACTAATCATATTAGCACATATACTAATACCATATAATGCTCCTTGGACAAATTCTACCATATTTGGTGTAAAAACATAATCTAAATAACCAAATACATTATTAAATACAGCCAAAACTAAAGTAATAACACCAATCATATTATATTTGTTAATTTTTTTATCTTTTTTAATTTGCTGATTTGACTCATATTCAACTAAATAATTAATAGTTTCTCTTAAATCTATCAATTAAGTTCATTAGCTAATATATTAATCATTGAAATATCTGGCATTGTTTTACCAGTTTCCCAACGACTTATTGATTTAGCTGTAACTCTCATTTTTTCTGCTAATTGTTCTTGTGTCATATTTTTTTCTTTACGAAGTACAGCAATAAATTTACCAATTTTTTCTTGATTCATATCTTGCTCCTTTCAAGAACAATTATATAATTGTGGTAAAATAACAAACAGGACACAAAGTGAGAGTTAGATAAATTTGTATTACTTTTGAATTGATAAATCCTTGCAAGTATCTAATACTATATCTTTTAAAATTTCTTTGTTATCTACAGCATCAACTAAATACATAGTTTTAGCACTCTCATAAGGTATAGATTCTTGCATATTATATTTTTTATTACTATCTCCTATTTTTACAAGTAATCTATCATCATATATTCCTCCGAATAATATTCCATTATAATAAAGTAAATATTCTCCCATCATTGATTTACAAGTAATGTTATCTAATAAACTTAATTGTTCTAATACAAAATCTCTATATTCTTTTGTCGTAGCCATTATATCAATTCCTCCCATTTTTTTCATATTACACATATTTTAATTACACAATTCATCAACAGAACAAGTATTACTAGAAGTATATACCTTACTAAAAGTTTCATAAAAATCATTATATAAAGTATTATATTGTTTTTCGGTCATTTCCGAATATTTAGTTTGTCCTTCTTCTAATGTTCTACTTATCTCTTTTGCTTCTACAATACCACCATTTTTAATTGTTATAAAAAATGGCATATATATTCTTTTTTCCCCAGTAGAATAAGTTTTTCCCTCACTATCAGTTAATTCATAATCTCTTAAATAATCCTTTAATTTATCTAATAATTCATAATAGCTTTTAGAACCATTATTTATTTGCTTTAATTCATTATTTTGTATTTCGTAATTAGATTTATCATCATCCAATTCTAAATAATAAATTGTTTTTATATTTAATTTTTTGGTAACATCTAACATAGGATTAAGCATATTACGACACCATGGACACCAATTTGCCCCAACATATATTATCGCCTTCTTACTATCTAATAATTTTATTGCTTCATCAACAGTTACATATTTAATAGGATTATTTTTTGCAATACTCACATTATTATACTTTGCACCATCCGAATCCCTAATCGTATCATTTAAAGACTCATATTCTCTTTTAAATCTTAAGGCATCTTTATTTTGATTGATTAGAAAATATCCTCCAATACCTAGTCCTAATATTAAAACAATTATGATTATGAATATTATTTTTTTCTTATTCATATAATTCCCGTCCCTTCATAGTTACAATTATATCTATCTAAATAAGAAATAACTATAATGGGAAAGTTGAAATAGCTCAACTTTAGGTTGAATTTGTTTATTTACAATTTTCTTCTAACACTAAAGGTATAGAATAAAATGTTGTTTGATTTTCTTTATCCGTGGCTTTGATTTCTAAGCTAAGAGCATTTTCTTTATACATTTTACAAGAAGCAGAATAATGATCTACATTAAACTTAACTTTTTTTAAAAATTCTTCAAGTGATATATCACTATCATCATATTTATAACTATCTATCTCTCTTTTTGTTAGACCATCTACTTCATAAAAAACACATTCAATTTCTTTATATTTCGTCTCATTATCTTTTCCACAATAAGTAATATTAGAAATATAAATTGAAGTTTTTGAACTATCATAGGCAATACTTCCTGATAATTCAAAATTATCACAAGTTGTTTTAATTGTTTTAAATTGAAAATTATCACTATTGGCATTGGCGTCTTTTTTAATAAAGTTAAAAACACCTAAACTTATAATAACAAGAATAAGTAATGATATTACTATAAAGAAAATTTTGGATTTATATTTTTTAGGAATTTTTTTATCATTTAATAATTCATTAATATCTTTATTATAATCTTTACATATTTCTTTTAAAATAGAAATATCTGGCATATTTTTACCATTTTCCCATTTACTTACTGCTTGATAAGTAACATTATATTTATCTGCTAAATCTTTTTGTGTAAGATTATTCTTTTTTCTAATTTCTTTAATAAATTTTCCTACTTTTTCTTGATCCATAATTCACTTCCTAATTCTTAAAATTACTATTTATTTCCCTAAATATTATATCAAAAAAAGAGTAAATCTCATATAAAGTTTGCTAAAGTAATTTTTAAGGTATGGTGGTAGTTTTTATTTGTAAAAAAAATTTACAAACAAAAAGAAAAAGAAGTGCACTCAAAACCAACAGCCCTTCTTTTTCTAAAACCACCATCAGTTTACAATTATTATTAGTTAAAATGTCTACATTGTAGTTGTATAACTTCAAAAAAAATATAAATGATATACTAGTGCTTATTCTTATTCATAAATTACTACTTTAACTGGCAAGTAAAAAGCTATGATATAGATTGTTTTTTTAGTAAAAAAGAGATGAAAGATTAAAAGCAAGGGCGAACAAAGTGAGTTCATCTTGATTCTTGCTTTTTAGCTTTCATCATTTATAATTTTAAAACAAACAAAGCTTGCCTTTGCCTCTTATAATATATCATCACATCGTGGACATTTTAACAAATGATTAACAAAATCACACTATCAAGTAAGTTGTTCTTTATTTTATCTTCCTTTCCAACAATTTTTTACCTGAACTACAAGCTCAGTGCAACATCACATTACTTTTATTTATGTTATTTATAATATTATATGAGTATTATGAATATTATCATTTTTTACAATATGAGGAAAAAATAAGGAACATTCCAACATTCGCTTACTTGTTTATTATTTTGGTACTAGCAAATATTTATCTTATTGTTATAATATTTAAATCTAAAAGCATTATTGAAATTAATGACAATAAATTATAATATTTTTTACTACGCAAAAATAATTCTTGCTTATTAAAAACTTTTAAAGATGTTTTGGAAAAATCATCTAAATCATATTCTGTAATTCCACACTCTAATAAACCTTTATTCATCATAATTGTAGCATTCAATAGTGTATATCTATTTATCTTATTTATCTTGTAATCGTTATCTTTAACATACTTTTTTAAATCTTTTTCTTTTAAACTTGTTGTCTGCTTATCAAAATTAGAAATAGTAAAAGCTTCTATACATGGATAACTTAGCAATAATAATCCATTCATTTCCCCATTTTTATTCTCAAGTGAATTTCCTAATCGACTTAATAAGTCTTCTGTTACATCTGATGGATTAGATTCATTATCTCTATCCCAAATAAAATATATATTAATATTTTTTACATCTATTTCATATTCTAAATATAATTGTTTATAAATTTCATTAAGATAATTTTCATCCTTTTTTATAGAAGATAAATTGGAATTTTTGGAATTTATTACTATCACATGAGAGTTTTCATTCCCTTTCATTACAAATTCATCATAATTTTTAAAATTTTGTTGATTTCTACTTTTTTCAATAGAGTCGTTCGGAAACTAATTTAAGCTCTATCAAAATTGTAGAAACCACAAAGTATCATTGCAAATTTAGCAAAAT
>CANQAS010000031.1 GCA_947589535.1 uncultured Bacilli bacterium
TAAGGTGGTACCGTGGACAATAGTTCATCCTTTATTTGGATGGACTTTTTTATTTAAAAGCATAGGAGGAGATAATATGTTAGAAAAAAAATATGATCATGGAAAAGTAGAAGAAAATAAATATGAAAAATGGCTTAATAAAGGTTATTTTAAATGTGATGAAAAAAGTGGTAAAGATCCATACGCGATAGTCCTTCCACCACCAAATGTTACTGGTGTACTTCATTTAGGACACGCGTGGGATGTAACACTTCAAGATATTATAATTCGCTATAAGAAAATGGAAGGTTATGATTGTTTATGGTTGCCTGGTATGGATCATGCAGCAATTGCAACAGAAGCTAAGGTTGTTAAAAGATTAAAAGATCAAGGTATTAATAAGTATGAATACGGAAGAGAAAAATTCCTAGATGCTTGTTGGGATTGGACTCATGAACATGGGGATATAATACGTAAGCAATGGGCTAAGATGGGTATTGCACTTGATTATACAAAAGAAAGATTTACGCTTGATGAGGGGTTACAAAAAGCAGTAAAAAAAGTATTTGTTGATTTTTATAACGAGGGATTAATCTATAGAGGAGAAAAAATAATTAACTGGGACCCTGCTGCTAAAACGGCTTTATCAAATGAAGAAGTTATTTATAGTGAAGAAAAAAGTGCTTTTTATCATTTGAAATATAAATTAGAAGATAGTGAAGAATATATTGACGTTGCAACAACAAGACCAGAAACATTATTTGGGGATACTGCAGTTGCTGTTAACGAAAATGACGAAAGGTATAAAAACTTTGTTGGTAAGAATGTTATTTTGCCTTTGGTAGGTAAAAAAATACCAGTTATAACTGATGAACACGCAGATATGGAAAAAGGAACGGGTGCTGTTAAAATAACTCCAGCGCATGATCCTAATGACTTTGAGGTAGGTAATCGTCATAATTTAGAGAGAATAGTTATCATGAATGATGATGCTACTATGAACGAAAACGCTGGTAAATACTGTGGTATGACTCGTGAGGAATGTAGGGAAAAAGTACTTGTGGATTTAAAAGAAGAAGGCCTACTTCTTAATATAGAACCAATGGTGCACGAAGTTGGGCATAGTGAAAGAACTGGTGTTATGGTTGAACCCATGGTAAAAAAACAATGGTTTGTTAAGATGAGACCACTTGCTGATACTGTTCTTGATACGCAAAAGAATAAAGATGAGAAAGTTAACTTTTTTCCATCTAGATACGAGAAGATAATGAATCACTGGATGACCATAACTTATGATTGGTGTATATCAAGACAATTATGGTGGGGACATCAAATTCCAGCATGGTATAAGGGTGATGAAGTATATGTTGGAATGGAAGCACCAGAGGGTTCTGGTTGGGTGCAAGATGAAGATGTTTTAGATACATGGTTTTCAAGTGCTTTATGGCCATTTGCAACACTTGGATGGCCAGATAATACGGATTTACTTAAGAGGTATTATCCAAATCAATGTTTGGTAACAGGCTATGATATAATTCCATTTTGGGTTAATAGAATGACTTTCCAAGGAGAAAAATTACTAGGTAAAAGACCATTTGAGGATTGTTTAATTCATGGTTTAATCCGTGATAAAGAAGGAAGAAAATTCAGCAAATCATTAGGCAATGGTATTGATCCGTTTGATATGGTAGAAAAATATGGTGCAGATTCTCTTAGATATTATTTAGCAACTGATGTAGCACCAGGAACGGACATGAGATTCGACGAAGAAAAAATTAAATCAACGTGGAATTATATAAATAAAATTTGGAATGCATCAAGATTCGTATTATCAAATATAGAATATTTAGAAGAAATAAAATTAGAAAATTTAAAATCAGAAGATAAATGGATTTTAACTAAGTTTGAAAAAACACTTCATACGGTTAAAAAATTTATGGATAAGTATGAATTTAATAATGCTGGATCTGCTATATATGATTTTGCATGGAACTATTTTTGTGATTATTATATAGAAATGGCTAAGCATAGTATTGAAAATATTTCTACTAAGTCAATTCTATGCTACGTTTTAACAGGAATTTTAAAAATGTTACAACCATTTATGCCATATGTAACTGATGAAATATATAACATGTTACCAGTTAAAGATGCTGAGGACATAATGGTATCAAAGTATCCAAAATATTCTAAGAAATATATTTTTGAAGAAGATGAAATAAAAATAGATGATACAATAAACTTTATTAAACAATTTAGAAATATAAAATCAGAAAATAATATGACAAAAGACTTAAAAGTTATGTTTGAAACTAATGGTGATAATGATTTAATTATTAAATTATTAAAATTAGAAAATAGCATAGTAAAAAAACCTTTAGAAATTAAGTCTTATAAAGTATTTTCTAACAAGGTAAAAGCTACAATCTTCTTTGAAAAAGTAGAAACAGAAGATGAAAAAAAATTAAAAGAAAATCAAATTAAAATTCTTACTGCATCTATTGAAAGAAGAGAAAAACTATTATCTAATGAAAACTATGTAAATAAAGCGCCTATTAACATAGTGGAAATAGATAGACAAAAATTAGAAGAAGAAAAGAAGAAACTAGAAGAATTATTGAAATAAAAATTGAATCTAAAAAATTCAATTTTTTTTAAATAGAGTGTTGACAGGCTTTCTAATATATGATATTATAATCTCCCCACAAAAAAAGAGGGGCTGAAAAAGTGTTAAAAACCTAAAAGAAAGACGGTGGTTTTGATGTTAGAAAAATTAAATAGTATTAAGCAGTTAGATGAAAATGTTAAAGATCCATTTCTTGGAGTAAGTAAAGCTGAATATGATGCTTACTTAAATGAGTATCTTTCAACGTCAGGTTCTAACGCTATATTTATGATAGATTATCCTAATTTATTTTTACAACTTTCGGCAGTTGCTGGTGCTAAGAAAGCATATAAAGCAGAAGATGAATTAGAAATTGGATCAACCGTAAAATCAAGAGGAGCTAGAAATTAGCTTCTTTTTTCTTGCTATAAATTTAAAATTAAGATATACTTTTATTAATTAGAGGTGAGTTATATGAAACTTAAAAGTAGTTATTTTTATACTTTAAGAGAAGATGTAAAAGACGAAGAATCCACATCTGGAAATTTATTAGTTAGGTCTGGGATGATTAAAAAGTCTTCATCTGGTATATATATGTTTTTACCACTTGGTTATAAAGTAATGAAAAACATAGAAAAAATAATTAGAGAAGAAATGGAAAACATTAATGCTGGGGAGCTATTAATGCCTGCTTTAATACCTGAAGAGGTATATGTAGAATCTAAAAGACGTGATGCTTTTGGTAAAGATATGTTTTCTTTAAAAGATAGATTTGATAAGAATTATTGTCTAGCGCCTACGCATGAAGAATTATTTACCGTGGCAGCATCTGCTAAAATTAAATCATATAAAGATATACCATTTAGTATTTATCAAATCCAAGATAAATTCAGGGATGAACCAAGGCCTAGGTATGGTCTTATACGTGTAAGAGAATTCTTAATGAAGGATGCTTACTCTTTTGATAAGGATGAAATAGGATTAGATAATTCTTACAAAAATATGTATAATGCTTATAAAAAAATATTTACAAGGTTAGGTATTGATTATAAGATTGTTAAGTCAGATACTGGTGCTATGGGAGGATTGTTATCAGAAGAGTTTCAAGCAATAACAAGTATTGGAGAAGATAAATTAGTTATTTGTGATCATTGTGGTTATGCATCAAACGTAGATGTTGCTAAATGCACACTTCTTTCAAAAGAAAGTGATGAAACTATAAAATTAAGAGAACTTGTTAAGACTCCTAGCGCTGGTACTATAGAAGAAGTATCAGAGTGTTTAGAAGAAAATAAAGATAAGTTTGTTAAAACTTTAATATATAATATTGATGAAAAATATTATGCTATTTTAGTTCGTGGTGACCATGAAGTAAATGAGGCAAAAGTAAAGAAACTTTTAAGGGCAAATGAAATTGCTTTAGCAGATCAAGAAAAAGTAGAAGAAATAACAGGTGCTAAAATAGGATTTGCAGGACCAATAGGATTAGAGATTCCGGTTATATTAGATAATGAAATAATGAATATGAAAAACTTTATAGTTGGAGCAAATAAAACTGATTATCATTATAAAAACGTTAATTTAGAAGATTTCAATTATGTATTAATAGATGATATAAGGGTAATTACCGATAAAGATTCCTGTCCAAAATGTGGTAAAAGTTTGGAATTTAAAAATGGTATAGAAGTAGGTAATACGTTTAAGTTAGGAACTAAATACTCAGAAAGTTTAGGTCTTACATATTTAAATAAAGATAATGAAAACGAGTATGTTTGGATGGGATGTTACGGAATTGGTCTTGGAAGATGTATGGCTGCTATCGTAGAGCAACATAATGATGAAAAAGGTATTATTTGGCCTATGGAGGTTGCTCCATTTAAAGTGACAATAGTAGTTGTTAATGCAGAAGATGATGCTCAAATGGATGCGGCAAATTATTTATATGAAAATTTAAGAAAACAAGGTATATCAACAATATTAGATGATAGACAAGAACGTGTTGGAGTTAAATTTAACGATATGGATTTAGTAGGTGTACCAATAAGAATAACGATTGGAAATAAAATTAAAGATCAAACGGTTGAAATAAAATTACGTGATAGAGAAGAGATAATTGAGACATCTTTATATGATGCTATATCAAAAATAGAGGATATTATGGATATTTAAATAGCTTTTTTAGCTATTTTTTTTCTTTTTTTTAAAAAAGTTAGGGGAATTTTAAAAAAAATGGCGAATAATTATATAGGAGGAGTTTTATGGAGAAAATACCTTATGATTTAATTTTAGATATTCAGCGGAAAGTAAACATAGTAGATATTATTGCGGAATATCTTCCTATCCAGCAAAAGGGTAAAAATTATTTTGCTATATGTCCTTTTCATGATGATCATAATCCTTCTATGAGTATTTCTCCTGAAAAACAAATATTTACTTGCTTTGTTTGTGGTGAATCTGGAAACGTATTTAATTTTGTTATGAATTATGAGAAAATTAGTTTTACGCAGGCCGTTAGTAAAGTAGCACAAAAAGCAGGTATTACTCTTGACGTAAAAGTATCAGGTAAACCTAAGGAACAAGATAAAAATGACAAATATTATAAAATGTTTGATATAACTAATAAATATTATCAAAATAACATTAGAAGTTCATACGGCAAGAAAGCACTTAAATATTTAAGTGATAGGAAATTAGATGATGAAACCATAAAAGAATTTGAAATTGGTTTATCAATGAATGATAATAATGTTAGTAAAATACTGGTCAATAAAGGTTATGATATAAATGAGTTAGTTGAAATTGGTTTGTGTGGTAAAAATAAAAATTTTACTTATGATATATTTAGAAATAGAATAATGTTTCCATTATATAATTTAGATGGTAATGTAGTTGGTTTTTCCGGAAGAATATATAATGGAGAAGATGATAGTAAGTATGTTAATTCTAAAGAGTCTTTAATTTTTAAAAAAGGAATGTTACTTTATAATTATCACAGAGCAGTTAAGTATGCTAGGGAAAAACATCAAATAATAATAGTTGAAGGCTTTATGGATGTAATTAGATTATATACCGTTGGAATAAAAAACGTTGTTGCAACGATGGGGACTGCCATAACGAAAGAACATGCAAATTTAATAAGAAAATTATCTAAAAACGTGGTATTATGTTTCGATGGTGATAAAGCAGGTGAAAAGGCTACTTTAAGTGCGATAGAGGCATTAGAGAATATAGATATAGAACCTAAGATAATTAGATTAGAAGATAATTTAGACCCAGATGATTATATAATAAAAAAAGGAATAGATGCATATAACAATCATTTAAATAATTTGATGAGTGTTGTAGCATTTAGATTGGATATTAATAAGTCAAAAACAAACTTTAGTGATTTTAATGAAGTGTCTAACTATATTAAAAGCATTACTAAAGAATTAGAAAAAATAGATGATAAGGTTGTTTATGAACTAACCGTTAAAAAAATATCAAAAGAAACAGGTGTTGATATAGATACTATAAATGATATGGTATCTAAAGTACCAAAAAAAGAGAAAAAAATAATAGATAAAAGGATAATTATTAATAAAAATAAATATGAAAAAGCAGAAGAATATCTCGTATACTATATGCTAAGAAATAAAACAGCTATAGAATTATATAGAAATAAGGTTTCTTATTTAAAAAATAAAACATTGTCGAGAATTGCTATGGAAACGCTTGAATTTTATGAAAAAAATGGGTATATTAACTTAACGGATTTTACCATTTATCTAGAAGATAAAAAAGAATTAATCAACGAGGTTCTTAGAATAGATGATTTAAAATTGCCAGATGAAATATCATCTCACGTTATAGAAGATTTTATTAAAACGATAGATGAGGGAATAATAAAAGAGGAAATAAATAAATTAAAAGAAAAAATAAGAGTTGAAACAAACGTTGCAAAAAAAGTGGTTTTATTAGAAAAATTAAGCAACTTAAAAAAGAGGGAGTGTAAGTAATGAAAGAAATAAAAACATTTGAACAAAGAAAAGAAGAATTATTAAAAAAAGGTAAGGAAAAAGGTACTCTAACTTATGAAGAATTAGCAGAGGCTTTAAAAGGCTTAGAGATGGATGCTGATTCGTTAGATGATTTATACAATGCTTTTCGTGATAATAACATTGAAATAATATCGGAAAACTTTGAGGATGAAGACGATTCTGCTGATGATGGTGATGCTTTAACCATAGATGATATTTCTCTTCCAAAGAACGCAAGTATAAATGATCCTGTTAGAATGTACTTAAAGGAAATTGGTAAAATAAGCTTACTTAGTTTAGATGAAGAACTTGCTTTATCCAAAAGAGTAGAAGAAGGAGATGAGGAAGCAAAAAGAATTCTTGCTGAATCTAACTTAAGACTTGTTGTATCTATTGCTAAAAGATACGTTGGAAGAAACTTATCCTTCTTAGATCTAATACAAGAAGGAAATATTGGTCTTATGAAGGCTGTAGATAAATTTGACGCATCAAAAGGTTATAAGTTTTCCACTTATGCGACTTGGTGGATAAGGCAAGCTATAACACGTGCTATCGCTGACCAAGCAAAAACAATTCGTGTTCCTGTTCATATGGTTGAAACAATTAATAAATTAAAGAGAATTCAAAGGCAAATGACCCTAGAATTAAATAGGGAACCAACCGAAACAGAACTCGCTAAGAAAATGGGAACTACTGAAGAAAAAGTAAGGGAAATATTTAAAATATCTCAAGATCCATTATCTTTAGAAACACCAATTGGTGAAGAAGATGATTCTCATTTAGGAGATTTTTTGAAGGATGAAAGTTCAATGTCGCCTGAAGAATACGCGATAAACGAAGTGTTAAAAGACGAAATAGAAGAAGTATTATGTACTTTAACACCAAGAGAAGAAGAAGTATTAAAACTAAGATTCGGTCTTCATGGAGGTACTTGTCATACGTTAGAAGAAGTTGGTAATATGTTTGGTGTAACTCGTGAACGTATAAGGCAAATTGAAGCTAAAGCACTTAGAAAATTAAGACATCCATCTAGATCTAGAAAGTTAAAGGATTACTTAAGTGATTAATTTATCTAAGAGATTAAAATGCATAGCTGATATGGTAGATGATGATTCTATAATAGCGGATATCGGATGTGATCATGCACTTTTAGATATATATTTGCTTCAAAATAAGAAAATAAAAAAATCTATAGCTTGCGATATAACTAAAGGAGCTTTAGACCAGGCAAGACGTAATGTTAAATTAAACAACGTAAATAACATTGATCTTAGAATAGCTGATGGTTTGGATAACATAAAAAAAGATGATAATATAAATTTAATTGTTATGTCAGGTCTAGGGGATTCTAAGATAATAAACATATTAGAAAAAGATAGAAGTAAATTAGAAGACGTAGATACCATAATAATTCAATCTAATGTAGGTGTAGATAAAATAAGAAAATATTTAACTAATATCGGTTACTTTATTTTTGATGAAGAATTAATAAAGGAAAGAAATATTATCTACACGGTTATAAAGTTTAAAAAAGGTTACAAAAAATATAATAAAAACGAATTAAAGTATGGTCCGGTTCTTTTAAATAAAAAAAATGAATTATTTCGTGAATTATTAATTAATTTGATAAAAAGAAATGAAAGAATAATAAGTAAAATACCAAAATCCAAAATCATCAAAAAGATAAAATTAAGAATAAAGAATAAAAAAATTAAACGATTATTAAAATAAAAAACAGTTGAAACTTTTGCTTGTTTCAGCTGTTTTTATAAAAAGAATTTTGGTGTTGGTAGATCTTCTTGCAAAGAAGTGTCATTTTGGTTATTTTGAAAATTAGATTCATTATTTACCTCACCAGTAACCATATTATTAGGCGTACTAGATTGATTTCCTATTTTAGTAAATTCTTTACCAATTCTGCTTAGTGTTTTTAAGTTTTGAAACATTGGCTTTGCTTGGTAATAAAGTGGTATTGCTTGATTCGCGACATTTAAAATTTTTTGAGTGTTTGATAGTAAAGAAGACCAATTAATTTTTCCTAAAAAAGATGTTGCAGCACCTGCGCTTCCTAAGGAATTTGCCGTATTTGCTGCACCACTTACACCCGATAAAACATTAGGCATCATAAAAGGCATTGCTCCGTACATATAATCACCTCTAATATAATATATGATTTATATGTTAAAAAGTTATAAAAATAATTATTTAATAGATAAATATGGATAATTATATGTTATAATTATCTATAGAATAGGAAGGTGTATTTATGAATTTGATAGATTTTTTATTATTACCATTCGTTTTTATTTATAGGGGATTTATGTCAATTTTGCTTATTCCATACTATATTATATCTGGAATTATGAAAAAAAATGAGATTAAAAGTAAGCAAATTGTTAATCAAAGTATAAGTGGTACTGCGCCAAAAACTACTATTCCTGAAATAAAAAACGGTGAGAAAATAAAAGTAGTTAAGGGTGTAAGATCTGCTTATGATACACCAAAAACGCCTCAAGTTGAAACTGATCCTGAAAAAATAAAAAAAGAACGTCAGGAAAAAATAAAAAGACGTCAAAAATATTTTGATAAAATGGTTGAAAAAGCAAGACAAGAGGAACTTAAAAGAGCAGCAGAACAAGAAAGAATAAGAGTTGAAAACGAAAAAAGAGAAAAAGAACGTAAACAAAGAGAATTAGAAAAACAAAAAAGAGAAGATGCTATTGAGGCAGAAAAAGAAAAAAGACAAGAAATTTTAAAAGCTAAAGGCGAACCTATTACTTTTTCAGATAAATTAAAAAACTTTTATAAAAAACTAACATATAATCCAAAAGAAGAAGTGGAATTAGAAGCTAAAAAAACAGTATTAAATGAACAATTCAAAGATAAAGATAGCAAAACTACCTCAAGGCTATCTAAACCTATATTATTTCAGTACATAGCTAGAAATCCTAAAGGTGAGTTAGAAAAAAGTACGATAGAAGCGCTATCAAGAGTAGATGTTCATTCATTTCTATTGGCAGAGGGGTATGAGGTATATGAAATTACCGCTGCTAAAGCTAGAAAAAATATTATTACTTATAAGATGAAGAAAAGTAAGTTAATTTTCTTCTTATCTCAATTATCAGCATACCTAAAATCAGGTATAGCACTTGCAGAAGCAGTTAAAATATTAGACGAACAGACTAAAAAAGGTAATGATAAAAAAGTATGGAGAGCATTATATTATGATTTATCAATGGGTGATGTATTAAGTGTTGCAATGGAAAAAAGAAATGATACATTCCCAAAATTATTAATAAATATGATAAAAACGGCTGAAATGACTGGTAATTTAACAGAAACCTTAGATGATATGGTTGAGTATTATAGCGAGTCAGAATCAAATAGAAAACAAATGAAATCAGCTCTTACATACCCAATCGTTATATTGGTTTTTGCTATTATAGTTGTTATATATATAATGTTATTTACAATTCCATCATTTGCGGGAATATATAGTGAAATGGATGCGGAACTTCCTTCAATAACTAAGTTTATATTAAATGCGTCAGACTTTTTACAATCAAATATTTATATAATACTTTTCATTATAATTGCATTTTGCATGGTATTTATATACGCTTTTAAAAACTCACGAACATTTAGAAAAAACGTCCAAGAGTTAATTATGCACATACCTGTATTTGGAGATATTATCATATATAATGAAATTACTATATTTGCTAAAACATTTGCAAATTTAATTAATCATAATATATTTATAACCGATTCTATAGAAGTATTAAGTAAAATAACAAATAACGAAGTTTATAAAAAACTTATATATGAAACTGCTAAAAACCTAAATAAAGGAGATTCTATTTCAAAAGCTTTTAAAGATCATTGGGCGTTTCCAGTTATAGCATATCAAATGTTATTAACTGGTGAAAAAACTGGTAGATTAGGTCCTATGATGGAAAGGGTTTCTGATTATTATCAAGAACAGCATAGAGCCATCATAAACCAAATGAAAGCACTTATAGAACCAGTTATAATAGTATTTTTAGCGGTTATAGTTGGTGGTATATTACTAGCGGTTATTATTCCAATGTTTGGTATGTATACTTCAATGCAACAGTAATGAAAGGAAGATATGAGTGAATAATGAGGTTTTTATTGGGATTGTAGTATTTATTTTTGGATTGGTATTTGGTTCTTTTTATAACGTTGTAGGGTATAGATTACCAAATAAATTATCCATTTTATTTCCACCATCACACTGCGTTAATTGTAATCATAAGCTAAGATTTTATGAACTTATTCCTGTTATATCTTACATTTTTTTAAGAGGTAAGTGTAAATCGTGTAAAAATAAAATATCTATTATATATCCATTGTTTGAATTAATTACTGGTACGTTATTTTTAATATCATACTTAGTATTTGGAATGAATATTAATTTTATTATTGCAATAACATTCATTTCAGTATTAATAATTATTACGATAAGTGATTTAAGATGTTATATAATACCTGATGAGGTGTTAATAATAGGTGGAATATTAATTGTATTAGAAATGATTATAAAATCTTTAATTAACGAAATGAATATTCTAACAGATGTTGCTATACCAATTCTTAATGGTGCTGGAGCATTTGCAATTCTTTATTTATTTAAAGTATTAGGAGATATTTTATTTAAGAAAGAAAGCTTAGGCGGTGGAGATATAAAACTAATGTTTATTGTTGGTTTGGTATTAGGATTTGATATGTCAATGGTAGTTATATTCATAGCGGCTTTTATAGCATTACCATTATCAGTTTACAGCTTAATAAAGAATAATAATAACGTTTTAGCTTTCGGTCCATACCTTTCAGTAGCAAGTATCATTGTCTTATTGACTAATTTAAATTTAAATATGGTTTTAGAATTTTTAACCAAATAAAAACGTCTTCTTTGACGTTTTATTGTGTTTTTAAATATTTAAGTATTATAATACTTAAGAAATGAGAAATAAAAAGTAAATATAGAAGTTAGATATACTTATGATAAAATATTATAAAAATTAAAAAGAAAACAAACGCCAATTAAAAGGCCTAATATAAAATTTTATATTAGGTCTTTATTATATATCAAGCATTTCTAAATCATCTTGTTCAGAGTTGTTTTGTGCTTTAACAGTATCTTGAGCGCTACTATCTATATTTTTATTAGTTGTTGTACTTGTTGGCTCATCTTTACTCATAAGTATTTTAGCAGATTCATCATCAAGTTCTACTAATCTTAATATTTCTTCAATTGTTGTTATACCTTGTAAAACTTTTTGAAGACCATCCTGCAAAAGAGTAGTAGTATCACCTTTATATACTAACTTCCTTAATTCTTCTTTAGAAATACCGTTTGCAATAGCATCTCTTATTTCTTGTGTTATTACTAAAACTTCGTGGATAGCAATTCTTCCTTTATAACCACTTACACACTTATCGCAACCTTGAGAATAAGAAAGTTCACTAACATCTACTCCTAATTGTGCTTTTATTAACTTTTTTTCATATTCAATAGCAGGTCTTTTCTTTATGCAATGTGGACATATTCTTCTAGCGAGTTTTTGAGATACTATACCATTTAAAGACGTTGCTAAAAGATAAGTTTCTACGTCCATATCCGTTAGACGTTCTATGGTTGCAAGTGCGTTATTGGTATGTATTGTAGATAATACTAAATGTCCAGTAATAGATGCTCTAACGGCTATTTTAGCGGTTTCATCATCACGTATTTCACCAATCATTATTATGTCCGGGTCTTGACGAAGAATAGAACGTAAAACTTCTGCAAACGTAAGACCTATTTCACTATTTACTTGAATTTGGTTAATTCCATCAATTCCCATTTCAACCGGATCTTCAACGGTTACTAAGTTTACTTCAGGAGTATTTAATATCTGCAGTAACGAATAAACGGTAGTTGATTTACCAGAACCAGTAGCACCAGTTACCAATATAATTCCGTTTGGTTCCTTTATTAACTCTTTTATCTTTTTTAAATTATTAGGAGAAAATCCTAAACTCTCTAATCCGTTTAAGGAAGCAGAATAATCAAGTATTCTTATAACAATTTTCTCTCCAATATTGGTAGGTAAGGAAGAAACACGCATATCTAACTTAATATCTTTTATAGTAGTTTTAATAGCACCATCTTGAGGAAGTCTTGATTCTGTTATATCCATACCTGAAATTATTTTTAATCTTGCTATTAAATTTTTCTTAATTGCTTCTGGAATAAGGGTATAGTCGATTAAGATGCCGTCTATTCTAAATCTAACTTTAATTGTTTTTCCACTGGGATCAAAATGTATATCACTTGCACCAGCCTGAGCACCAGTATAAATAATTTCATTTACTATTTCTGTTATAGGTAATTTAGTAAAGTCTATCTGTTTTAACATATACATCTCTCCCTTTATATTCTTTTTATTATCTTTACCCTAGATTTTATTATAAGAATATTATATAATATATTTTAGAAGATAGCAAGTGAAGAAAAGGTGGTAAAAATGAAAAAGAATAATAAAGGTTTCTTTCTAGTTGAGGCTATTGTTATTATTGCCTTGGTAACTATTGTGATGGCGTATGTTTACCCAAACGTTTCAAAACTATATGATAATTTTATGCAACGCTCTAAATATTATGATCAAACAGAGGATTTATATACATTAAGAGCATATAGCCAGCTTATAAAAG
>CANQAS010000032.1 GCA_947589535.1 uncultured Bacilli bacterium
GACGTTTAATATTCCTGGTAAATATATTATTTTGATATTACTACCAGTAAGTGTCATTATAAATTTCTTGTTTTTTGAAATTAGTTTTGAAAGTTTTTTTGTTGGATTTATTACGTTTAGTTTTTCTGTATCTTCTTACGACTTATTTAAGTATTTCAGAAGAATACATGATGATAGAAAAAAAGAATGATTCATTTCATTCTTCTTAATGATGCTTATAATATTTACTTACAAAATAGTTTTCTAAATCTTCATCAGAGTAATTTTTTATTTGTTCATATTCCTTTATTACATCACCTATGAAAAAAGGTCTAAAAATCATAGCAAACTCATCTGGTGATACATAATATTCGCCAGTTCTTATTCTTCTTAACTCTTTTTTGCTTGAATATAGTTTCATTCTACTAAAAACAAAGTTATCATTTAATTTATTAAACATTTCTTGAATGTTTTTATTCATTAACGTGATATTTACTGAGGATATGTTTATACTTAGGTAACCAAGGTCCGGTTCGTAGTAAGCATTTACATCACTAGGAAAGTCCTTTTTTTGATATGGATAATATTGATATCCTACTTTATAAAATTTTCCTTTGTATGTTACATCAAAATTTTTGTTGAAATCCTCTATATTTTCAAAAATTGATTCACGTGTATTTAGTAAAGAATTAATGAAATTTATTATATCTTCAGATTGTTTTATAAGAAATTTGATTAATTTATTATTTATATTAATAAATATATACTCATTACCATAAAATATAAATATATTTTCTTTGTCTGGTATTTGGAAAACATCTTCTAGGTCTGGTATTTGGAAAACATTTTCTAGTTTTTCATTTATTCTTTCATTTTCTTTTTTTAATATTTCTATGCCATTGAATTGTTCTCTTTGTTTAATTGCAGATGCGTCTTGAATAATTTGTTTATCTTTTGTTGACATATTCAAAACCTCCTTTAATTAATTATATTATACACGTTATGTTATAAAAATCAATCTTGATTATGAACGTTAACTAATAGAAAACAACTTGTAAATTGACAAAAGCACAAAAACTTGCGATAATGTTATTTACAGAGGTGGTAAATAATGTTTAATGGAAGAATTGTTTTAACACCGCAAGATATCTTTGATAAAGACTTTAAAATTGATACTAGAGGATATAGACTTCAAGAAGTTGATAAGTATCTAGATCAAATAATTAAAGACTATGTTGAGTTTATTAACATAATTAAAGAGTTAAGAGCGGAGAATAAAGAATTATCTAGGGAAAACTTAGATTTAAAACACGAACTTAGGGATTTAAGAGCTAATATTGATATTGTTAAAAAAAGCGAAAAAGAAATTACTAACGTTGATATATTAAGACGTTTATCACAACTGGAAAAATATATATATGATAAAGATGAATAATGGTTTTTACGTAAACGCTGCTAACTTAGTTTAGTAGAGGAAAGTCCACGCTCACACGCACCTGTAATGGGCGTAGTGTTCGTGCAAAGGGAATAAATAACCTTTGGTAGGAGTAATCTTAACGGCGCCGAGGTAACCTAAGTCATTGATATGGTTATATTAGGCTGAAAAGTGCCATAGTGACGAATCTTTTGGGAAACTAAAAGGGTGGAACGAGGGTAAACCCCACGAGTGAGAAACCCAAATTTGGTAGGGGAACCTCTAAGAAGGAATAAAACGGATTAGAGGATGCTAACGCATAGATAAATGTTTACGGCCAGCTTTGCTGGAACAGAACGTGGCTTATTAAAACTATTATTTAAAATAAAGGAGTGAACTTATTTTGAAAGAAGTAGGAGAAAAGTTAAAAGAGGCTAGGGAAGAACATGGTGTAAGTATAGAAGAAGTATCCGAAGATCTTAACTTAAGAGTTTCTCAAATTCAAAATATTGAAGAAGGTAATCTTAAAGCTTTTAAAGATGTATTTTATTTGAAATCATTTATTAGATCATATGCTAAGTACCTTGGACTTGATGATGAAAATATAATGGATGAAGTAAATGAATATTTTTTTGAAGAAACATCTAAAATTCCTATCGTTGAAATACAAAAAGCTAGTAAAGCAAAGGAAAAAGAAAAAGTAAAGGAAAAAAAAGTTGTATCACCATATACAATAGATGATAAGAAAAAGTCAAAAGTCATTCCTGCAATATTAACTTTAATTATATTATTACTAGTATTTTTAATTGGATATATAATTGTAACAGAATATATTAATCCTGAAACAGAAAATGATAATAATATAATAACTTATTTAGAGAATTAAGAGGTGGATTATGAATTTAGCTAATAAGATAACAATGTTTAGAATATTTTTAACAGTAGTATTAATAGTTTTACTATTATTTCCATTTTATATGGTTAATTTTGAATTGCCCAAAATATTAGTTGGAACTATAAGTGTAGATGTTAAATATTTAATTGCGGCGGGTATATTTGCTGTTGCATCGATATCTGATGCACTTGATGGTTACATTGCAAGAAGTCGTAATATGGTAACTGATTTTGGAAAAATGACTGATGCAATTGCTGATAAAATGTTAGTTAATTCAACACTTATAATATTATCTGCACAAGGAATGGTATCGCCAGTAATTACCGTAATAGTGGTATTTAGAGATACCGTTGTTGATACTATTAAGATGTTAGCAGGAAGTAAGGGTAAAGTAGTAGCAGCTAGAAAATCAGGAAAGGTTAAAACAACTTTCTTAATGCTAGGAATAATTTTTACATTATGCTATAACTTACCATTTGAATTATTTAATTTAGATATTGCTAATTTCTTACTTGTTCTTGCAACTATATTTGCAATAATCTCAGGTATTCAATACTATATTGATAATAAAGAAATAATTTTTTCAAGAGATGAAAAATTAGAAATGGTGGATAATGATAAATAAAATTAGTTTTTCTGTATTACAAAAAAATTAAATTAGTGGAAAATCGGGTACAGTTTGTTCGAACAATTGTTTGAAAAAGTACTTGATTTTTCTTTTTTTATGGATTATAATGGATATGTAATTAAAAAACTAGGAGGATATTACATGGCAAAAAAAGCTGAAAATGATAAAACGTTAGAACAAGTATTAGCTGATATAGAAAAACAATTTGGCAAGGGTTCAATAATGAAATTAGGAGAAGATACACATAGTAATATTGACGTAGTATCATCTGGGTCATTAACCCTTGATATAGCATTAGGCGTAGGTGGTTATCCAAAGGGAAGAATAATTGAAATATATGGTCCTGAATCATCAGGTAAAACAACTTTTGCTCTTCATGCAATAGCTGAAGTACAAAAAACAGGTGGAAAAGCTGCATTTATAGATGCAGAACACGCACTAGATCCAGTTTATGCTAAAAATTTAGGCGTTAATATTAATGATTTATTATTATCTCAACCAGATACTGGAGAACAAGCATTAGAAATATGTGATGCTTTAGTTAAGAGTGAGGCTATTAATATAGTTGTAATTGATTCTGTTGCAGCATTAGTTCCTCAAGCTGAAATTGAAGGCGAAATGGGAGATTCTCATGTGGGTCTTCAAGCAAGATTAATGTCACAAGCATTAAGAAAGTTATCTGGTACTATTAGCAAAACAAATACGATTGCTATATTTATCAATCAATTAAGAGAAAAAGTTGGAGTATTATTTGGCAATCCAGAAACAACAACTGGTGGTAGAGCATTAAAATTTTACTCAAGCGTAAGATTAGACGTAAGACGTGGTGAACAAATAAAAAACGGAGATAGTGTAATTGGTAATAGAACTAACGTAAAAGTAGTTAAAAATAAGGTTGCACCGCCTTTTAAAACAGCACAAGTTGAAATTATGTATGGACAAGGTGTTTCAAGAGAAGCAGAAATATTAGATTTAGCAGCTGAAATTGGAATAGTAGATAAAAGTGGTGCTTGGTATGCTTATAATGGTGAGAAAATCGGTCAAGGTAAAGAAAATGCTAAGGCATTCTTAAAAGCAAATCCTGATATAATGGAAGAAATAGAAGAAAAAGTACGTGAATCTCATGGTATTGGAAATAAGAACAATAAAAAGAAAAAAGATGAAGAAACTAATTAAAAAAAGTTATTATTAAGTACATAAAATGGTGAAAAAGGGAATTTAAAGTATAAAGTTAGAAATATAGAGAATTTTATATATTTGATGTGCTAATAAATAATGAAGTGGCTAATACCACTGTTGCGGAAGAGATATATAAGAAATTTAGTAAATAATATTATTGAAAATAAGAGTAGAATCTGTTTGATTCTATTTTTTTGTTTAAACCAACGTCTAGAAATAAATTAATATGTATAGTATAATTATATTAGGTGATAACATGAATGATATTAAGTTAAGAATGGATGAATTAATAGACATAATTAATAAAGCAAGTTTAGAATATTATGTTAATGATAGCCCATCTATTAGTGATCAAGAATATGATGATTTTTATAGTGAATTACTAAGGTTAGAAGAAAAATATCCAGAATTAAAAAGATTAGATTCCCCAACTCATAGGGTTGGAGGTGAGGCATTAAATAGTTTTTCAAAAGTAACACATGAAAAACCTATGCTTTCTTTTGATGATATATTTAATGAAGATGAAGTAGTATTATTTGATGAAAGAATAAGAAAAACATGTTCTAATCCATCATATACATTAGAACCTAAAATGGATGGTTTATCTGGGTCTTTAATATATAAAGAAGGTGTTTTACAAAGAGCTGCAACTAGGGGTGATGGCGTTATCGGTGAAGATATTACAACGAATGTTAAAACAATAAAATCGGTACCGTTAACATTAAAGAAACCTATTGATATAGAGGTTCGTGGCGAAATTTTTATGAGTAAAAAATCTTTTGAAAATTGTAATAAAGAACGTGAAAAAAACGGAGAAAAGCTTTTTGCAAATCCAAGAAATGCTGCTGCTGGTTCAGTTAGACAATTAGATAGTAAGATAACTGCTAAGAGAAACTTAGATTTTATGGCATACTTTATACCTAATCCAGAAGATTATGGGATAAAAACGCAAAAAGAGTCGATTGCATTTTTAAGCAAATTAGGTTTTATGACTAATAAAAAGTTAAATGGATTAGCTAATAATCCAAATGGGATAATTACTTACATAGAAGACTTATCAGCAAAAAGGGAATCTTTACCATATGAAATAGATGGTGTTGTCTTAAAAGTAAACAGCTTGGCTGATGAAGCTAAACTCGGAACTACCCAAAGAGTACCACGTTGGGGAATTGCTTATAAATTTCCAGCTCTTGAAGTATTAACTACACTAAGAAATATAAAATTTACCGTTGGAAGAACCGGTAAGATAACTCCAAATGCTTTATTTGACCCGGTACACGTTGCTGGTTCAGTAGTATCGAAGGCTACTTTACATAATGAAGATTATTGTTTAGAAAAAGATGTTAGAATAGGAGATATTGTATCAATTAGAAAAGCGGGAGACGTAATTCCTGAGGTTGTAGAAGTTAAAAAAGAAAGAAGAAAAGGTGATGAATTACCTTTCCAAATGATAAAAACTTGTCCTATGTGTAATACTTTACTCATAAAAAAGGATGCTATGCATTTTTGCCCTAATGATAACTGTGATTCAAGAAAGATAGAAGGACTAATTCATTTTGCTTCTAGAGATGCTATGAATATTGATGGTTTAGGCGAAAGAATCGTTGAAGATTTTTATAATTTAGGATTTATTAAATCAATACCAGACTTATATAAACTAGAAAATCATAAGGAAGATTTGATAGAGTTAGAAGGTTTTGGTGAGAAAAGTATTAATAATTTGTTAGATAGTATCGAAAATTCAAAGTCTAATTCACTTGAAAAATTATTATTTGCACTTGGAATAAGACACGTTGGAAAAAAAACAGCAAAGATATTAGCTAAATGTTATAAAAACATAAATAATTTAATTAATGCTAGTGAAGAAGAATTAAGTAATATAAGTGATATCGGTGGTATAATTGCTAAAAGTGTTAGAACGTATTTTTCTGATTCAAATAATTTAAAAATGATAGATGAATTAAAAGAACTTGGAATTAATTTTAATTATATATCAACCATGCAAGATAACAAATTAGACGGTAATACTTATGTTTTAACCGGTACTTTAGAAAAGTACAAAAGAGATGAGCTTACTGTCATATTAGAAAATTTAGGTGCTAAAGTAACATCAAGTGTTACCAAAAAAACAACTGGTGTTATAGTAGGTGATAAGCCTGGTAGTAAATATGATAAAGCTATAAAGTTGGGTATATCTATAATTAAAGAAGAAGATTTAGAGTCTTTAATTGATTAATTTTGAATAAGGTACTAATTCGTATCTTATTTTTTAAATAAAGTGGAAATAAAACATAATTTATAGTATAATATTTATCGTACAGGAGGCGGTTATAAAATATGCTACCAAAAATAAAAAGATTTATAAAAGATAATAAAAAAGAAGTAAAAATAGGTATAATTATTTTTATAGTTATAATAGTTATGCTTGTTCTTTATAAGTCATTATTTTACTCTGATTCTGAAAAAGCGGTATATGGAGTAAGATTAAGGGATATAGAAGAACATGAATTTACAAATAAAGAAAAAAAAGATGTTATTAGTAAATCTTCTGATATAGAAGGGGTTTCAAACGCAAAAATAGAAGTTAAAGGAAGATTAATAAAATTATTTATTACCTTTAATGAAGAAATTTCTCAGGATGATATAAAAAACAAATTTAATGAAATGTTAGCATTTGTAAGTGATGATGTTAAAGGTTATTATGATGTTACATTCTATGCAATCCAAACCGTGGATGGTAAAACGAAATATCCTGTTATTGGTTATAAACAAAAAGGAAAAGACGTCGTTTCCTTTGATGTATTTTAGAGGTGGTAATGATGAAAAAAAATAAAAGTAAATCGTGGTTAGTTGTATTAATAATAATATTTTTAGTAGCAATATTAACGTTTTTAATAAATTCTACTAAATCTTCTAATGAAGATACGAAACTAAATTTAACTGAAAAGAAATGGATTGAAAATAACAAAAAGGAAGTTGTTAACATATCTTTAGTTAATGATATCCCATTATTTAGTAATGATGGAAATGGTGTATTTTTTGATTTTACTGATAGATTTGAGGATGAAACTGGGTTATCATTAAATTTAATTTCATATAGTTCAGAAGATGAAGTTCAAGAAAATGATTTATATTTTGAAGTAGTAAAGGAATCTAATGAATCGAAAATCAAAGATACTGAAATGATATTTTTTAAGGATTATTATGTCTTAGTTGGTAAAGAGGAAAGTAAAATAACTTCGCCAACTGAAATAAAAAATAAAAAAATTGGTGTTTTATCAAATGATCTTGCAGATATTAGTTACTACATTTCATCAAAGGACGGAGTTTCATATACTCCATATGAAAATATGACAAGTATTAAAAACGCATTAGAAAATGATGAAGTAAACTATATTGCAGTACCAAAAACTAGAACTTTATCGTACATTTTAGAAAAAAAATATCATATTATATACAACATAACAGAAGTAAAAGAAGATTATGTATTAAGAACCTCAAAAGATACTGACAAAAGATTAGTAAGTATTGTAAATAAAAAATACATAGAATATAAAAATAATTACTTAGAAAAAGAGTATAGTAAAAATCTTCTTGAATTAATTCTTGATAAAAATAATATATCTGAAAAATCAAAAGCAGATTTCTTAAGTAAAAGATACGTGTATGGTTATTTAGAAAATGAACCATATGCAAGTGAAATTAACAATAAATTAATTGGTCTTGATAGTATGTATATAAATTCATTTAGCGATTTAACTGGTGCTGGCATATCGCTAAAGAAATACCGTTCTGTTAAAGCTTTAAAAAATGATTTGAATTCCGGTAAGGTAGATATTGCTCCTAATTATTATAATTATTCTGGTTTAAGTGGGGATTATATTAAAACTATTTCGCCTTATGATGAGGAATATGTAGTATTAGTTTATAAGACCAAAACGGATTTAGTAGTAAACTCTGTTAAATCTTTGAAAAATATTAAAGTTATTACAATAAATTCTACGTTATCAAAATATTTAGAAAAAGAAGGAGCTGCTAATGTAACTTCTTATGACAAAGTTTCAACATTAATTAAGAAGCTTAATAAAGATAGTATAGTAGTACTAGATAAAAATGTATACGATAAATATAAAGATGGTAAATTATCTAATTATAGGGTTATCTATAATGATAAAGAAGGATTACAATATGGTTATATTATTAAGAAAACTAATGAAAATAATACTTTAAGTAGTTTGCTTACAACATATATGGAAACCTTAAATTATAAACAAGTATATAATCTAGCATGGAAGGATTATTTATCAGAATCAAAAGAAGTAAGTTATACTTTCTTATACATAATCGGGGTAGTAATTTTATTATTTATTATCTGGTTATTTGCTAGTAAAAAAATAAAAATAAAGAAGAAAAATAAAAGGGAAGAAACCATAAGATATGTCGATCCACTAACTTCATTAAAGAATCGTAATTACTTAAATAAAAACTTTAAAGATTGGGAAAATAACTCAATATATCCACAAGCGATAATAGTTATTAATTTAAATAATTTAAGACACGTAAATGATGTATATGGTCATGAAGAGGGTGATAAACTTCTTAAGTTAGCTGCTAACATTCTTATTAAAAATCAACTTGAACAAAGTGATATAATTAGAACTGATGGTAATGAATATTTAGTATACTTAGTTGGTTATGGAAGAACTAAAGTCGTTGCATATATGAGAAAATTATATAAAGAACTAAGCGAATTACCATATGGTTATGGTGCTACACTCGGGTATAGTATGATTGAAGATGATATAAAAACAATAGATGATGCTATAAACGAGGCTGTATTAGAAATAAGAGCTAATAAAGAAATGCAAAATAAAAAGAGGTAATTATGAAAAAACATAGGGAAAAAATAAGGGGGTCTATTAAGGAAAATATTGCTTTAATGAGTACTCCTTTGATGTCTATATTACCAGGTCAAATATCTTTCTTTATTATTCTTTCAATAATTCCAATGGCAAGTATTCTATTTATGTTTATATCAAAATTATCATTTAATTTTGAGTCTGTAACTGGGGCAATTAACCATTATTTACCAACAGCTATATCATCATTACTATTGGCGATATTTGATCAACAAAAAGCTGGTGCTATAGACGTAATCTTTATGATAACTGCATTTTATTTAGCAGCTAAAGCAACGCATTCAATAATAATTGCTTCTACTCAAATATATGGTGGAAAACAAAAAAACTTTTTTAGAACTAGAATAAAGGCAATTATAATGCTTATGATATTAGTATTTTTAGCTATAATGGCAATAGCTGTATTAACATTAGGTAGTAAATTTGTATGGTATTTAGGCACGGTAAATGGAACAATAAGTCCTTTCGTATATAAAACTTATATGATACTTAAATGGCCTTTTGCTATCTTTATGATATTTATGGGATTAAAAGTAATATATACTGTTGCACCAAATATTAATATCCCAAGTAAAAGTGTTAATAAAGGTGCATTATTAACAACGGTGGGATGGGGAGTATCAACATTTGCATACTCATTATACGTAAGTAACTTAGCAAATTATACTAAGTTTTACGGAAACTTATCTAATTTAATAATCTCATTTATATGGTTATATTGGTTATCATATATATTTGTATTTGGTATGACATTTAATGAATATAGATTTTCTAATAAAAAATTAGAGGATGAGAAAAGCCTTGATTAAAAGGTTTTTTTTATTGTAGGCATAATTTAAATCAAAATGCCTTATAAATAAAAGTAGATAAAACATAGGTTTTGTGCTATAATTATAAGGTGTTATAATATATGGAGGTTATTATGAAAAAAAAGATAATCGATTCTATTAAAAATACATATTTAAAAATAAAAAACAGACTAAATGAAATAAGTTTATTATTATATATTAAAACAAATATATTGTTTATAAGTTTTGTTTTGATTAATTTGATAAATTCATGGTTACTTAGAATTGTTACAATGGGTAATTTATTTAGTATAAAAGCTATAATATCTGATTTAGCATTTATATTATTCGTTGGAAGCTTTGCATACTTATTAAGACCAAAGAGTCAAATTAAAGTTTTAATGCCACTAACAATAATTATGACAGCGGCATGTATTGTAAATGCTGTATATTATGAAAACTATGTATCATTTGCATCGTTTTCATTACTATCTACTGCTTCTTTCTTAGGTGATATGGATGGAGCTGTAGTTACTACCTTAATTCATTTTAAGGATGTAATATTAATATTTCCGCCAATAGTTTTATTAATAATACATATTATATTAAAAAAGAAAAAATATTATCATAACGTAAAGAAAATAGAACGCGGGAAAAAACGTTTTATAAATACTGTTATACTTGCTGCACTTATGATTTTTATAACTATTTCTTCAATGGAAGCTTCAGATTATAGTAGATTAAAAAAACAGTGGAATAGAGAATATCTTGTTCAAAGATTTGGTATATATGTATATCAACTAAATGATGCAATAAAAAGTACCGAATCAAAATTTACCAGTGTTTTTGGATATGATAAGGCATCTAAATTAGTAAGAGAGTTTTATGACGAGAAAAAACAAAATGATAATTCAAATTCAAAAGAAAATGATTATACAAATGTTTTTGAAGGGAAAAATATAATAGTAATTCATGCTGAAAGTATGATGACTCAAGATATGACTTTATCATTTAATGATAAAGAGTTAACCCCTAATTTAAACAAGTTAGCAAGTGAGGGATTATTCTTTTCAAATTTCTATTCTCAAGTTAGTGTTGGTACTTCTAGTGATTCAGAATTTACATTTAATACATCTTTGATGCCTGCTTCTACCGGAACGGTTTTTGTTAATTATTGGAAAAGAACATATGAAGCTATTCCAAACATTTTAAAGCAAAAAGGGTATTATACTGCTAGTATGCATGCCAATAATGCATCTTTTTGGAATAGGAACGTAATGCATGAAACATTAGGTTATGATAAATTCTATGCAAAAGACACTTTTGACAATTCTAATGAAGATAACATAATAGGATTAGGATTATCAGATAAGGAATTCTTTAAGCAAGCTACTAGTAAGATAAAAAACATAAGTGAGAAAAACAAAAATTATTATGTAACTTTAATAACATTATCTAATCATACTCCTTGGGATGACGAAGATAAATACGGCTCATATACCGTTGATTATAAATATACTGAAACTGATGAATCAGGTAATGTTGTGGAAAAAACACTTCCTTACATGGAAGGTACTGAGCTTGGTAGATATTTTAAATCAGTACATTATGCTGATGAAGCAATAGGCGAGTTTATTGACATGATGGATAGTGAAGGATTATTAGATAATACCGTTATCGTTATATATGGTGATCATGATGCTAAAATAGCTAAGAAAGAATATAGATATTTTTATAATTATGACTTAGAAACCGGTGAAAAATATGATAAAGATGATGACCGCTATACCAAGGTAGATTATTATAATTATGAATTAAATAGAAAAGTTCCATTTATTATATGGACTAAAGAAAGTAAGGATAATAAAAAACTTAATAGAGAAATATCTACTGTAATGGGAATGTATGATGCTATGCCAACGCTTGCTAATATGTTTAATTTTAATTATAAGTATGCTTTAGGTCATGATATATTTAATCTTCAAGATAATATTGTTGTATTTCCTAATGGTAACTGGATAACTAACAATGTATATTACAATACTCAAAAAGAAGAATATTTATCTTTAAAAGATTCTGTTGTTAATGAAGAGGAAATAGAAAAAAATAAAGAATATGCAAATAAGCTACTTGAGGTATCAGATTCAATTATAGTTTATGATTTAGAAGCAGAGGCAAAAGATGAAAAAAAGTAAGAAAATATTAATATGTTTGATAGTGATAATAATTATTTTAATTGTAGCTTTACTCTCATATAAATTTTTATTCAATAGTAGTGAACCTAAAGAAGTAAAAATTATTAAATCAATTCCTGAATATGGTTATGAGTTAAAAGAAAATGAAACAAAATTATATAAAGATGAATTTGAGAATCTAGATAAAATTTTATCAAAAAAAGAAGTTGATTATGAAGAATATGCTAAGTCTATTGCAAAATTATTTATAATAGATTTATATACATTAGATAATAAACTTTCTAAAAATGATATAGGTGGTACTGATTTTATTAAAGAAGATATGAGAGATAACTTTATTGATGAAGTAAGAAGTACTTTTTATAAATATATAGAAGTTAATAGTGAAGATAGAAATCAAGATTTACCACAAGTAAATAAAATAACTGATATTAGTATAGAAAATACTAATTTTGTAATTAAGGATACAAAGACTACAACAACGTCTTCTAAGTCTAAATCTAAGACTACAACTAGGGTAGCAGGTACGACAGTTGATGCTTATAAAGTGACTATTTCTTGGGATTATAAAGAAGACTTTGGTTATGAAAAAGAAGCTAATATGATAATTATAAAAGAAGATAAAAAATTATATATAGTAGAAATGGATTAAAAAGGTAAGCTATAAGCTTACCTTTTAAGTTTTAAACTATTTTGATATGTTACTGCTAATATTAAAGCAACATAT